>JAFZMY010000128.1 GCA_017553165.1 Neisseriaceae bacterium | reverse complement strand
AAGCCTAATTGCTAATTGCTAACTGCTAACTGTTCTTGTAACAACTTGATACTACGCAATATTTAATAGTTCTTTTGTCATAATCCGCTTTAATGATTGAATGTTTTAGCGGATTTTTTAATATGAAAAATCAATATTTATAACCAAATTTCCAAGCGTTCAAGTTGCTAGGAGCGACTTTAATGTAATCAGATAAAACACGTTCATTTATTTCTTCTTTTTTTAAGAAGTCCATCAAAATTTTATTTCCTAATGTAATCATTATAAATGAATAATATATTGATTTTTATGAATATTTTTAACAGAACCCAAATAAAATGCAGTTGTACATATTTTTTTAGAATATGTACACTACTTTTTTGGGTATAAAAAATCTTAAACGATTGATTTGATTTACTATTTTTAGTAGAATAAGAATATGTACACCTGTACATATTTTTGTACATATTATTTAAATAATATGTACACTTTTCTTGGAACACAAAATGGCAAAAAATATGGAAAAATTCAAAGAAAGATTAGCATTTCTGTTTGGCGAAAATGCAAGTCCAACAAAAATAGCAAGATTATTACAATCACCGCTAACAACAATAAATAATTACTGGTATGAAAACAAAATACCAAAGGTTGAAATGTTACTAAAAATCAAGCAAGTAACCAACTGTTCTATTGACTGGTTATTAACGGGTCAGGGCGATCCTTATTTAGGGGGCAATCAAGGCAATCAAAGCACCGCAATCAATCAATCAAGCACCCAAGCCATTGATTTAACGCAATATTTAATTATTTTTCATTATCAAAACCCCAACGCCAACCCTTTGTATTTACAAAAAAGCATATTAAACAACCACTTACCGCAAAATCTAACCTACATACAAATGCCCGATGACAGCATGCAACCCCTAATCAACGAAAACGATATAATTATAATAAATACAGAAAAAACAACACCTTATAATGGTATATATGCAATAAAAATAGGCGAAACCGCCCAAATCAAACGCCTACAAGTGCAATCCGACCACATTAAAATAACCGCCGAAAATCAGTCCTATCAACCCTTTCAGGTAGATAGCCTACCCACCACCAACATACAAATCATCGGCAAGGTAGAGCATTTATTAAAAGCCATTTAAGCGGCAAAAAAAGCGACTAAATTTGCATATTCGCAGTCTCAAAGTTAATGCGATTTAGTCATTCCAGTCTCAAAGCCAGTAATATTAGCAAAAACTAATATCAAGCAACCAAGCCACTTCCAACCCACCCACACCAACCCCAAAAATCTCAAATCCCCCCGTGCTTGACACTATATTGATAAAAGTCTGCCGGAAAAGAATTTAATATTTTCCGGCAGTGTTAAAAAGATGCCAATCTAAAAATTGGAAGATTGGCATTTTTTCTAATATTACTCAAAATAGTCATCATCACTTATACCATTGCTATTATCTTCTTCCGAAGTAGCATTATTACTATTACTTCCACGTGTTTTGGGAAAAGTAATATCCAATTGTTTTAGCTTGCGATATAAATGAGTACGTTCCAAGCCAACTTGTTTTGCAACTTTACTCATATTGTTTTTTTCTTTATACATGTGGTATTCAAAGTAGTATTTTTCTACTTCACGCCGTAATTCACGCAAGGTTACATTTAGATTAAATCCACTGTAAGTATCTGTATACCTTATCTGATGTTGTTCCAAGACATAATTTACGTGCTCTGGTTGAACTGTATCACCATCTGCTGCTAATGCTAAACTTTTAATTACTTGACGCAGTTGAGTAAAGTTTCCAGGCCAATTGTACTGACGCAATAATTTCATAGTGGCATTAGGAAAACGCACTAATTTCACTTGTTTGCTTTCTACCAATTGCACCAATACTTGTTGAATAATATTAGGCAAATCCTCAATATGGGCACGTAATGGTGGAATTGAAATACTGATACCAGATATTTCATAGCTTAATTTTTCGATGAATTTGGAATGAACTATCAATTCCGTTAGTGGCTGTGAACTTGCAGCAACGATTCTAACTTTGTAATTATCCCTACGACTTAATACCGCTAAAATTGCTTCTTGGGTAGGAATATCATATTCGGCAACATTTCCTAAATATAAAGTTCCGCCGTGTGCTGCTTTCATCCAATCTTGGGCAGGTTTAAGCCATTGTTCTTTATTGGGTGCAATCCAAGGGTGTTTGCGATGATGGAAGTATTCTGCTACCAATAAAAATGGTGAACCAGGTTCGCCGGTCAGTAATATTGTTTTACTTAAATCTTGTTTAGAAGCTTTTTCTAAATGTCCAACTAATTGACGTATAACTTCGCCATTACCTAATTTATCAACAGAAAATACAGTGTTTTCTTGTTGCTTGCTATATGAAAGAGCACGTTTGACTGTGGTTAGAAGTTTTTGTAAGGCAATTGGTTTTTCTAAAAAGTCCAATGCACCGATTTTAGTAGCTTCAACCGCTGTATCAATACTGGCATGACCACTCATCATCACCACAGGCATATCAAGTAAACCATTTTGAGACCATTCTTTTAGAAGTGTGATACCATCACAATCAGGCATCCAAATATCCAATAGAACCATAGCAGGACGAGTCTCTAATCGCATTTTTCGTGCAGTTTCGGCATTTTCTGCAACTGCAACTCCATATCCTTCATCTTGTAAGATTTCGGATAATAAATTTCGAATACCAATCTCGTCATCTACAATAAGAATATCGCTACTACGCATTATTTCTCCATCAATAAAGGAAGGGTAATTTGCAACATGGCACAACCATCTGCGTTGTTGTTTGCAATAACTGTGCCATGATGTTCTTCAACAATCTTTTTGACTACTGCCAAACCTAAACCTGTACCAGTTTTCTTGGTTGTAACATAAGGCTCGAAAATCTGATGAATCATATCTGGTGAAAATGACAAGCCATTGTTTGTTATAGTTACCACCACGTTTTCACTATATTTTTCTGTGGAAACGTTAACTTCTGGATTTTTATCCTCTGATGCTGCTTCTACCGCGTTTTTAAATAAATTATGTAATACTTGACGCAGTGCTGTTTTATCTGCATTTATGTATAACGATTCAGGTTCAAGTGTAACATTAAAGCAACATGTAGTGGAATCCTCATATAGCACTAAAACATCTTGAATCATCTCGTTTATATCAGTTTCTTCTAATTTGAGTGAAGTTGAACGAGCGTAATTACGAAAATCTTCTACCATTTCTTGTAGTGCATCTACTTGATTAATAATAGTATCCGTTGATCTTTGCAGGATTCTACTATCGTTTGCTTCAAGTTTTTCGGAAAGTTTCCAAGTTAATCTTTCAGCTGATAATCGAATGGGAGTAAGAGGATTTTTAATTTCATGTGCTAAACGTCGTGCAACTTCACCCCAAGCGGCTTCTTTTTGTGCAGAGACTAATTGAGTTACATCATCAAACACTATCAAAATATCGGAATCATTAGCAATCTTAATTGCTCTACCTAATAAAATTCGTATTCTATCGTCATTGTCATAACTGTGTTCAATTTGTTTATCATTGTCGATATTGTCTAACAATGTTTGGATAAATTTCGCAACGTGTCTTTCTTTGCGTCCTTCTTTTTCCCAAAATGGTAATTGTTTGCCAACTAATTTATGCAAAGGATAATCTAATATTTTGGTAGCACTTTGATTAAAGGTTTTTAATAATCTCATTTCGTCCAAAGTCATAACCCCAGATGATAGGGTGGTAAGAATTAATTCTAAATAATGTCGTGCTTCTTCCTGTTGTTTGTGTAATTTGCTTGTGGCATCTTGGGCACTTTGTAATTGCTCAATCATGCGATTAAAACGTGCAGATAGCATACCTAATTCATCTGGACGATAAATGTGTGCCCTTTGCGTAAAATCACCCTGTGCAACATATTGCGTAGCTTGTGCCAAAGACATTAACGGTGCAACTAAACGACGTGCAAAAAATACTGCCGTCAACAGTGCAAATACAACAGATAAAAGAGTGGACATTAAAAGTGTTACTACAAAGAATGTTTGTAAGCTTTTTTTGTTGAATGTTAATTCCGCATATTTAGCATGGGCTTTTTCAATTAAAACCACATCTTCAACTGTTTGTTGAGGAACAGGCCAACGTAAAAATAACAAATATACCGCATCATGAGTGCTAATTTTTTGCCAAGATTGTGCGTATAACTTGTTGTTAATACTTATAATATTTCTATTTTGTTTATCATTGTCAATATCTTGTATATTATTGGGAAAATCTTCATCATCAGGTTTAGGTAATGTGTTATCTGTGTTGGAATGTTTGGCAATTAGTTTATTTTGGCTGTTGTATAGCAATATTTGTGAGAAATGTTGAGAATTAATTTTGTTGATTACAACACCTGTATCATGATTTTTTTGCAATCCTATTTGAGCTTGTTCTGCGAAATCTACTGCTTTTTGGATTGATTCTTGCTGGAAATTATCCAAAGTGTTTTTGGCAATACTCATACTTCTTTCCAAAGCTTCTGATGTTTCTTCGCCAAACCATGAATTAATACTATGAGTAATAAATTGTGCGGCAATCGCAAAGATAAACACTGCCGGAAGAATGGTAACCCAAGTAAAAACTTTAACCAAACGTTGTGAAATACGAGCACCAAATACATGACGTTTTACATCACGCCACATTTTCCATAATTGATGCAGTAAGGCAAAAGATAAGCAAAATATCAATAATGCCGAAAATATGGCAATTAACCCAAAGTGTTGCGACATCGTATTTGTATAACCAGCCGCAATCGCTAACATATATAGCACTAAAGCCGACAATGAACCTAAAAGCAACAAAAAACGACGCACAATCTCAACTCCATGTTATTTTGAGTTGCACCCAACCACTGTCTAAATTCCAATCATCAGATGTTAGAGCATTTATTTGAAATGGTTTAGGTAATTGTCGTGTAGTCAATGATAAACGCACACTCATACCAATATCATCACTAGCAAGGTTATTTTTTAGAGTGCCTTCCGGCAGTGTTTGCCAATTAGAAGTTGCCCCCAAAGCTTTTAGTGCAGAATTTAAGTTCTGATATTCAGTATAAAAAGTACCAGTACTAACGCGATAACGTTCGGTTAAAGCGTGATAAGTTAAGCGATAAGAAATAACATTGTCATTAGCAAAAAGACGATTAAAACGAAATTTATACGCCATCAATGAAGGACGTGTTAATTGATAAGTTAAATCAAATTGCAAAGGCACGCCCTGTTTTAATGCGTCTTGTAATTGTTCCGGCAGTGTAGTGTAAAACAGAGTTTCTACTGAAACAGTTCCATTGGGAAGTTTAACTCCTTCTGCCTTGATTGCACGAATATTATCTGCGACTGCCGGAAAGGCACACATTATTAGCAATAGTGCGAGAAAATATTTAATTTTTTTCCAACAAGGCATAATAAAATCCATCGTGATTTTCGTTAGGTAAAAGAACCTCTTCAACTTTGCAAGAAGCATTTGGATTGCGTAATAGAAAGGCATCTTTTTGATGTACATTTTCCTCTTGAAAAATAGAACAAGTTGCAAACAGCATTCTACCGCCTGTTTTTAAACAACTCCATAAATTATCTAATAAAGGTATTTGTTGGTTTGCCGTTTTCGCCGCATCATTGGGACGGCGAAGCCATTTAATATCAGGATTACGTCTTACTACACCAGATGCTGTACATGGAACATCTGCCAAAATTGCATCAAATAATTTTCCATCAAACCATTCTTCTGTTTTAGCTGCATCACAAGCATGTAGTTTAGCTTGAAAATTAAGTCGAGAAAGGTTCTCTGCAACTTGCGATAAACGTTTATTATCAATATCCAATGCCGTCATATCGCAATTGGCTAATTCTAAAATATGTGTAGTTTTTCCACCAGGTGCACAACATGCGTCCAAAACTCTTTCACCATCTTTGACATCTAAAATATAAGCAGCACGTTGAGCACCAAAATCTTGTACCGACACAAAACCATCGGCAAAGTGTGGTAATTGTGATACAGGTACCCCTTTATCGAGACGTACTGCATAATCGTCCAATAAAATTGCATCTATATCATGTTGTTTTAGTAGTGAAATATATTCTTTACCACAAGTTTTCCGGCAGTTTATTCTTAATGTCATTGGTGGGTGAGTGGCAGCACAATCAATGATTTTACGTGCATTTTGTGGATAATCTTTTTCTAAACGTTTCAGCCACCACAATGGAAAATTATCTCGTGCAACACGATTTTTTTGTGCAGCAGACTGTATAGATTTTTTTTCACGTAAAAAACGTCTCAAAATGGCATTAACTAATGATTTGTATTTACCATTCGCTATACGGTCAGATGCAATAACCGCTTCATTAACAACCGCATGTTCCATATTGCGAGTGTAAGATAATTGATAAAGTGCCACTCGCAATAGGGAATCACAAATTTTATCTTGAATATGACGGTTAAGCAGTGCATTTAGATAAAATTTAAGACTGCCGGAAAAACGTTGTACACCGTAAGAAATATCCATCAATTGTGCATATTCTTGCTGTGTAAAACTGTTTGCGTTTTGAATTTCAAATAACGCTTGATGTAGATTTTTACCAGATTCTACTGCTAATAAACATTTGGCAGATGCCATTTGAACTTTACGCAGACTCAACTGAAACTCCCAAAACATCACCAACAGTTACATGATTACCACTTAAAAAATCACGCACTGGTAATTTACGACTTCCGGCAGACTGTATTTCTGTAATACGAATAACTCCATCAGATGTTGCTACAACAATTCCATCATTATTTGCTTGTAAGATTGTACCAGCAGTAGCATCGTTTGGTATTGAGTCAGTATGAGCACAATGTATTTTTAACAATCTATCCTGATAAGTAGTCCAAGCTCCTGGAAATGGTGTAAATGCACGAATTTGACGGTCTATGTATTCAGCTGATTTCTGCCAATTGATACGTGCTTCGTCTTTACCAATTTTTTTAGCGTAAGTGATACCTTCTGTTGGTTGTGGTTGAGGTTTTAGACTGGGTAATTGTTGCAGAACTGCAACAATATCAATTGCACCTTGAATCATCAATTTATCATGAAGTGTTGCCACCGTTTCACGTGGTTCAATTGCACATATAGAGCGATGTAAAACATCTCCTGTATCCAACCCTTCGTCCATCTGCATAATGCAAATACCAGTTTGGCTGTCTCCTGCTTCAATCGCTCGCTGAATGGGAGCTGCTCCACGCCAACGTGGTAAAAGAGATGCGTGAATATTTAAACAACCGTATTTAGGAATATCCAACACCACTTTAGGTAACAATAATCCGTATGCGGCTACAACCATCACATCTGCTTGATAATCAAATAATATTTTTTGAATATCGGCACTTTTCAAAGTTTCCGGCTGTCTGATGGGCAAATTTAACTTTAATGCAGCTTCTTTCACTGCTGATGGTTTCAAACGCATACCACGACCAGATGGGCGGTCTGGTTGAGTTAGTACACAAACCACTTCATGTTCATTATTAATAGCATTTAGTGCATGGGCTGCAAAATGCGGAGTTCCAGCAAAAATCACTTTCATTTAAGACTCTTTCGCTAACTTTTTCATTTTGGTTTTGATTCTACTTTGTTTTAATTTAGATAGATATTCAACAAATACCTTTCCTTTTAAGTGATCCAATTCGTGTTGAATGCAAATTGCCAACAATCCATCGGCATCTAATGTAAATGATTGTCCATTTTCATCTAATGCAGTTACTGTAACATTTTGAGCACGAGTAACTTTATCAAACACTCCCGGAACAGATAAACAACCTTCTTCATAAGTAGTTTCTCCGGAAGACTGTGTGATTTTGGGATTAATAAAAACACGTAACTCATTTCTTTCTTCGGATAAATCCATAACTACAATTTGTTTATGAATGTCCACTTGGGTTGCAGCCAAACCAATACCACGAGATTGGTACATTGTTTCTGCCATATTTGCAACAATTTGTTTGATATTGTCATCTATTGTTTCAACTTCTGATGCAACGGTGTGTAAGCGTTCATCTGGGTATTTTAAAATATTAAGGATTGCCATAAATTCTCTACTTAAAAAATGGTAAAAAAATGACATAAATTGTCATGTTACACAAAAAAATAAACATAATGCTGGTATTAAACAGTAAATATGGAATATGATTAGAGCCATATTAATCTGTTATACACCTACAAATCGTAAAGGGAATCATCATTATGAAAAAACCCATTATAACCTTGCTTTGTGCAATGAGTTTAGCAATTTCTGCACCGTCTTTCGCTTTAACTGTTAAAGGGAATGCCCCACAGCGTTATACGGTTAAGAGTGGAGATACCTTGTGGGGTATTTCTGGTATGTATCTAAATAAACCTTGGAAATGGCCAGAATTATGGGGTATGAACAAGGCACAGATTAAAAACCCACATTTGATTTATCCTGGTCAAGTGTTGGTGTTGAAATATGTTAATGGTAAGCCTCGTTTGAGCATTGAGGGTGATGGTAGTGGTTCTACTACTATCAAGCTATCTCCAAGCATTCATGACACATCAAATGGTTATAGCATTGCAACCTTGCCAATGGGAGTGTTGCGTTCATTTATGCAATATCCTAATGTAATCTCAAAAGAAGAAACAGATAAAGCTCCATCATTAGTTGCAGGTCCAGATAAACGTATCATGTATTCAATTGGTGATCGTGTATATGCTGATGGTATTAAAGAGCCTGGTCGTTATCTTGTTTATCGTATTAATGGCGACATCGTTGATCCAGATAACAAAATGGTTTTGGGTCAAGAAGTTGTTTATAACGGTGAAGTTGCAACCTTAACTTCTAAACGTGGTGGACCTACTGTACGTCAAAACGCCGAAGAAGCTGAAAAACTTGCATCTGGCGAACGTTACCATAAAGTAAACGCTGTGATTAAAGCTCCTGCTACTGTTGCTCAACCAATGGAAGTATTGAAATCTTCTTCTGAAATTAGAGAAGGCGATCGCTTAAAATATGTGCCAGAAGGTTCTCATGAACGTTTCAACTTTGCACCACATGACCCAATGGTTAAAGTGGAAGCTCGCGTTGTACGTATTTTCAATGGTGTAAGTGAAGCTGGTCAGTATCAAACAGTTCTGTTGAATCGTGGTGAATTGCACGGCTTGGATCGTGGTGCCATTGTTAGCTTGTACAAAATTCATAAACCAAAACGTAAAAAAGGTGCAAGCCGTATTGAATACTCGATTATTCCAGCAGAGGAAATCGGTTTAGCTATGGTTTATTTAACCAGCGACAACCTATCTTATGCTGTTTTGATTGATTCAACTAATGAAATAACCGTTGGTGATATTGCATCTAATCCAGGACTTGATTTAGAAGACATCAATATGCCTCCTGAAAAAGTTGTAAATACCCGTAAGTAATGGTTAAACAATAGTTATCTAAAAAAGCGTATGTACAATGAAATTGCATACGCTTTTTTTTATAACAAAATGTTTTCCGGCAGACTTTATTTTAATTAATGTAAGATAACTTAAATAATGCAGCGAGATAATCTTTATTACTATTTGTTATTGGCTTTTACTCCATATATTGGACCAATTTCTTTTGCTTCTTTAATGCAGCGTTTTGGAAATGCCAAAAATGTTTTTATGGCATCTGCTGATGAGTTGCGTCCATGCTTGGAACGTCCAGACCAAGCATTAGATGCTCTATTAAAAAAAGAGGCAGAAAAAACAGTAGAAGAATCTTTAACATGGTTAGAAAAAAATAAAAATTGTCGCTTGATGACCTTATTAGATGATGATTATCCGCTTGTATTGGCACAAGGAATGGCTCCTCCACCAGTATTATTTTTACGAGGAAAATTTGAGTTATTACAACAAAATATGATTGCCATTGTGGGTAGTCGTCATGCCACTGTGCAGGGTACAAAAATTGCAACTTCTTTTGCCAAAGAAATTGCATCACAAAATTGGACGGTTGTATCTGGATTTGCTGATGGCATAGATTCCGCAGCACATCGTGGAGCATTAAATGAAACAGGAAGTACTATTGCTATTTTAGGAACAGGTATAGATCGTGTTTATCCTGCTAAAAATCGTGATTTAGCACACGAAATGGTGCAAAAAGGTTTATTGATTTCTGAATTTCCATTAGAAACTGCACCATTGGCGGTTAATTTTCCACGTCGTAATCGTTTGATTGCGGCATTGGGACGTGCAACGGTGGTAATTGAAGCAACAGAAAAATCAGGTTCGCTGATTACAGCTCGTCTTGCAGGAGAGATGGGACGTGATGTAATGGCTGTACCAGGTTCTATTTTTAATGTACAAGCCACAGGTTGTCATAAATTAATTCGTGATGGTGCAACTTTGGTTACTTGTACCAAAGATATTTTGTCTGAATATGAGAAGATATATAAAAAACAAATAGAAAAAAAATCTTTCCGGCAGACTAAAACAAATACTATCCCCAACGATGATAGTAAAAATAAATCTTCCCAGCAGACTACTGATGACTCTCCGCTTCAAAATTCTAATTTGTCAGCAACCGCTCAATCATCTGGAACAACCCAACATCAAGAAACGCTTGACCTTAATCCACAAAAGCAGGAAGATGCACACCGTGTGGCATTATTATCGGCAATGGGGTTTGATGCAGTTCACCCTGATGATTTAGCACAACAGCTTTTATGGCATCCTGCTGATATTTATGCAATATTGTTAGATTTAGAATTAGAAGGAATGATAATGACCACATCTGGCGGTCGTTATCAAAGAATCCGTTAAACTTAAAATTAGTTAGAAAATTTAAATATTATGAGCAACACAACTCCAATGTTTGATGTATTTCTTTCATTATTAGAGCATTTTCAAAATGATGAAGGTACTCAAACAAGAGAATCAATTTTGGAATGTCTAATCAATGAAGGATATGATTCATATACAATTGGCTGTGCTGTTAATTGTATGAATACGCTTTTCTATCAGCACGCTTGGACATCTGAAAACAAATATTCACAAAATATGCGTTCTATTCGTGTTTTTGATGCACAGGAACAAAGTGTTTTGCCGGCTGATGTTAGAGGTTTGTTATATTCTTTGGGACGTACTGGCGAAATATCATTGAGTGATTGTGAATTTGTAACCAATGCACTTATGAATCTACCACATGAAGAAATAACCGTTGATAATGCAAAATTGTTAACGCTAATTAGATTGGGAGATAAAAGTGAACAGTTGCCTGATAATGTAAATGAATCACTGTTAAGTGTATTTGATAATATGAATATTAATAGAAATGTTTTGCATTAAAAACAAAATATTAATAGTCTGCCGGAAAACGTTATTAATTTTGAAGAATTGATTATAAATATGAGCAAAAACCTATTGATTGTCGAATCGCCCAGTAAAGCCAAAACGCTGAAAAAGTATTTAGGCAGCGATTTTGAAGTGTTAGCGTCATACGGACACATTCGCAATTTGGTTCGCAAGGACGGTTCGGTTGATACCGAGCACGATTTTGCGATGAAGTTTGAAGAAACCGCACGCAATAAAAAGCATGTGGAAGCCATTATTAAAGCCGCAAAAGAAGCGGATATTGTGTATCTCGCAACCGACCCAGACCGCGAGGGCGAGGCGATTTCTTGGCATTTGCAGGAAATTTTGCGTTCCAAACGCGGTTTAAAAGACAAAAAAATGCCCCGTGTGGAGTTTCACGAGGTAACTAAAAAAGCGGTGTT
>JAFZMY010000127.1 GCA_017553165.1 Neisseriaceae bacterium | reverse complement strand
CCCAACCAATCGCCCAATAGGGCTGAATAAAAAGTTATTAAAATACAATGAATTAACGCCTACGGCGTTTTGGTGGGTTGTGTTGTCCCACCCTACGGCAGGATTAAATTTTTGTTTCAGTAAGGATTTTGCAGGGGGTTCTTATAAGATGTTTTTGACAAAATTGGTATAGATATAGAAGTTGAAATTTTGCAACAATTTTGAAGTTTTACAGGGGTTTCTTATAAATATTTTCCGGCAGACTTCACAATATATACCCAAGTCTGCCGGAAGTTTTTTGTGCAGATGTTAAGTTGGTATCCAACTATTTCTTACCAGTAATAGCACCTAAAATACCTCTCGTAATCGTGCGAGTGATACTGCTTACCGCTTTACGTCTTGCACTTTGGGCTATTGAATTAGCAACGTCATAAGCTAAACCTCCGCCAGACTGTTTGCGTTGTCCAGTTGCACCTTTAACAATTGCATCGAAAATACCTGGTTTTTTGTTTTTCTCGGCTAATTTTGCTTCTTCTTCTGCTTGTGCTTGCTCTTGGGCTTTTTGAGATTCTTCTAATAGTGCTTCATAGGCGGAATAGCTATCCGTTTCATCTTTATATATGCGATAAAGTGAATCGCTTTGGAACGCCTTTCTTCTTTCATTATCGTCAATTGGAGAAAGTTGCGAAGATGGCGGTAATATCCATGCTCTTTCAACTGGGGTGGGCATGCCTTTTTCGTCCAAAAATGAAACTAATGCTTCTCCAACAGCTAATGTGCTAATCGCTTCGGTTACGTTAATATTAGGATTAGTGCGGAATGTTTCTGCAACTGATTTAACCGCTCTTTGATCACGTGGTGTAAATGCTCGTAAGGCATGTTGAACTCGATGACTCAATTGTCCTAATACTGCATCTGGTAAATCTAATGGGCTTTGGGTGCAAAAATAAACACCAACACCTTTAGAACGAATTAATCGCACTACTTGTTCGATTTGGGCAATCAATGCTTTTGATGCACCATCAAATAACAAATGTGCCTCATCAAAAAACATTACAAAAATCGGTTTATCAGGATCGCCTATTTCCGGCAGTGTGTTAAATAGTTCAGCCATTAACCACAATAAAAATGCACTAAACATGCCGGTGGAGTTCATTAATTTCTCGGCATTAAGAATATTAATAACTCCCATGCCACTTTCAGTTTGCATCCAATCTTCTAAATTAAGTGATGGTTCGCCAAAGAGTTTGTTAGCTCCTTCGTTCTCTAATTGCAATAATGAACGTTGAATTGCACCAACACTGGCTGCGGAAACATTGCCATATTGAGTGCGATAAACAGAAGCATTGTCTGCCACGTGTTGCAAAGTAGAACGTAAATCTTTTAAATCATATAAAAGCAAACCTCGATCATCTGCTACTTTGAAAACTAAATTCAGTAACCCTTCTTGGGTTGCATTTAATTGCAAAAGCCGTGATAACAACATCGGACCCATTTGCGAAACTGTAACTCGCACTGGTATTCCAGCTTCACCAAATACGTCCCAAAAACGTACTGGATATGACTGTAAATATGAATCTGGTAAGGAGAATTTTTCCAAGCGTTGGGCGATAATTCCGCTTTTTTGTCCTTCTTTACACAATCCGGATAAATCACCTTTTACATCAACTAAAAACACCGGAACACCTGCGGCACTAAAATATTCTGCCATTTTGCGTAATGATACGGTTTTACCTGTTCCGGTTGCACCTGCAATAAGTCCGTGTCGGTTTAACATTTTGCTCAATAAAAATTGAGATACACCCTCTTCGGTTCTTGCCAATTCAAATTGTGTCATATCTGCCATGTGTAAACTCCATGTTGTTGCAAATTATGTAATAAAACGAGGTTCGCAAATTAATTCAATACCAAAGCGTTCTAATACTGTGGATTGGATTAAACTTTTCAAATCAATAACGTCTTGAGCAATTGCTCCGCCGGTATTTACTAATACTAATGCTTGTTGCTGATGAACAGCCATATTGCCACATTTTTTACCTTTTAATCCAGCTTGCTCAATTAGCCATGCAGCTGCAATCTTAACCTTTTCATCTGCTTGTGGGTAGTGTGGCATATTGGGATATTTTTGCAATAATTCTTTTGCATAGTCTGCCGGAACAATTGGATTATGAAAAAAACTGCCTACATTTCCCATTTTATCTGGATTGGGTAGCTTTGCTTTACGTGTTTGTATGATTGCATTGGCAACGTGATTGGCATTTAATTTTTCATTACCTGCGATTGCTTGTGCAACACGTGCTATATCACCGTAATCAATATGTGGAATAAATTGTTTGGATAATACAAATTCCACTTCGGTAATCAATAAATGTGGAGACTGCTTAAAAATACTATTGCGATATGAAAATTGGCATTCATTATTATTCATTACAAAAGCTTCGCCATTATCAGTATTCACTCCAAAAACGCGTGTGATATGGTCTTTGACTTCTACACCATAAGCTCCAATATTTTGTACAGGTGAAGCTCCAACCGTACCTGGAATAAGACTTAAATTTTCTAATCCATACCAACCATTAGCCAAAGTGTATTGTACAAATTGATGCCAATTGTTTCCGGCAGACACGCTAATGCGTACTTGCTCATCTTCTTCTATAACTTCAATGCCATTAGTTGCAATTTGTACAACTAAACCATCATCTACATCTTGTAAAAAAATTGTATTACTGCCGGAACCTAACCAGATTGTTCTTTTATAATTTTTAGCATGAGCTAATAATTCATCTAATTTATCGTTTTCTTGCCAGCGATAAAAAAAACGTGCAGATACATCTAAATGTAAAGTATGCAGTGCTTGTAATGAGATATTGTGCTGAATTTGCATGTTTCATCTAACAAATTGTTGGGTAATTCTACACTTACCAATACGTATTAAATACAAGGTTAGGCCAATTGCAGCAATAGTTAGAGAAAGCATTAATGCTATCCAAAAACCATATAGTCCTAAATCAAAACCAAATGCTAACACATAGCCTAATCCTAAACCTAAAACCCAAAATGATACCATGTGAATTACCATAGGAATAACCGTAACACGATAACCACGTAAAGCACCAGATGCAATGGTTTGAATGGCATCAACTACTTGATACGCCGCAGAAAATAATAATAAATTAGCTCCAATCAAGATGATTTCTGCATCATTTGTGAAAAATGATACCAAAGGAACTCTCAATATTGCCAGAACCAAGCCTATAAACACACCTCCAATTGCACCTACAACAACACATACCCCAGAAATATAATATGCACGTTGTCTTTGTTTTGCTCCAATAGATTGTCCTACACGTGCACTAACTGCTGCACCTAAACTTTGGGGTAACATATATAGCACAGAGCCAATCGTCATAACTACTTGTTGTGCCGCTACAAACTGTACCCCAGAATTGGCAATTAACATGGTAATAAATGTAAATAGGCTTACTTCTAAAAAAAATGAGCAGCAAATCGGTAAACCAAGTCTTAAAATTGGTGCAATATCAACCCAACGAGGTAAAGTCCAATCACGATTTAATTCAAACTGCCGGAAATATTTGTTTTTGATGAAATATAAATATAAACCAATAACATTAAACCAAAATACAATTGCACTGGCAGCTCCACAACCTGCACCACCCATACGAGGTAAACCATATAAGCCATTGATGAAAATATAATTAAGAGGAATATTTAAAATTAATCCAATAATCCCAATCCACATAACAGGAGTTGTACGTCCAAGTGCTGCAGCATAAGATTGAAAAGCACGATGAAGTATTGCCGCTGGCAAGCCTACGGCAATTGCATATAAATACCATACAGTTGTTTTAACGCCGTATTCTGACCATTTAAGTATATTTTGTAATGGAATACATAATAGCAAAAGAATTACAATTCCAACTGCCCCAACAATCGCACACAACCAAAAACCTTGTTGTGCTTCACGTCGCATTACATCAAAACGTTTTGCCCCAAAAGATTGAGATAAAATTGGATTAAGTGCGGTTGGAATACCAAATAAAGTTATGAGTATAGTTACAAATATGCCAGAGCCTAAACCAACTGCGGCTAAATCATCTTTGCCAGCCCAACCTGACATCAGAGTATCAATAAATCCAGTACCAACCTGTGCCAATTGCGAAACCATCATCGGTATGGCAATTACCGCGATTAAATATAATTCATAAAAAAAGCGGCGTTTGGATTGTTTATCTAAATCAAATAGCATAATTAAAAATAGAAAATTGATACCATTAAACAATGGTATCAATTTTAGCTAACTATATGAATAATAAGAGATTATTTTTTTGTTTTCTTGGCTTTAACAAAATCTTTTTTCATTTCATCAGAAGTGTTTTTGATGTGCCATAACAAAGTACCTAATGCACCTTTATTAGTTGTAGCCAACAACAATGCAACTCTTCTGTGATCTTCTAAATCGATATTACGACAGAAAACAAAGCCATTAGAACATTCAACATGAATAGCATCAACCGAATCCATTTGTGATTCAATTGAAACTGTTTCTCCTAAACCATCTAATGATGCAGCCAACGCAGCACGACCAGCTGCATTTTTTTCTTCTAAATGAGTATAAGCAACTGGGAATCCATCAACAGTTGCTACAATAGAATAAGTTATACCATCGATTTTTTCATTTAGTTCATCAAGATGTTTTTGAAATAAGTCAGCTTCCGACATTATTTCTTCGTAACTAACTACTGCTTCATCATTATCAGCCATTATAAGTTATTCCTTAATTTCTTGATTAATCAGCAAAATTTCTAACATCATCAAAACATCAGCTTTTTCACGTACATCTGCTTCAAAAATAGGTGGAAACATACCAACACTGGCAAAATAATTAGCGTATTTTTCCAATGCAGCACCACTTTTATCGGTTTTAACAATGCCAACCACAAATGCTTGTTGGCGAATTAATTCCGCAAAGGCTTGCAAATAATCATCTAAATCTTGCAATGGGTTTTCACGTGTTTCATCGATAAGAACAATACAACCTAACGCACCACGTGCCAAAATTGGCCACATAAAACGGAATCTTGGTTGTCCTGGAATGCCATACAAATGCACAATATCGGTATCTAATTCAATCGTGCCATAATCCATAGCAACAGTTGTAGTTGCTTTTACAGATTGTGCAGCATCTGAATTAGCAGCTTCCGTGGTAATCGGTGGCGTATCACTAATACAAGCAATTGCAGTAGTTTTCCCTGCCCCCATCGGACCAATAAATAAAACTTTATGTAATGTGCCTTTACTCATATTCTACTCGACAAATATTCCTGCATACGCAGTTTTTCTCTCAAATTATTGATCCAAGCCACACTCTTCTTGGCTTGAACCGGAGCACTACTTCCAATTTCAACCGATTTATATTCCAATGGCAAACCTGCCATCGATGCCGCAACTAAAAAACGAACAATTTCTTCTTTGTCCTGCCCTGATTTTATCACGGCATCATCTGCGGATATAAATTTTTGCGTAAATAAAGTGGTGCATAGTAATAATTTGCTGTTAGTCTCCCATTTACCAAACAATGGCCAACGTTTTAGGCGAACTTGGCAAGATGGATCGCCAAACTTTTCTTTAATGGCAGAAGACAACGAAGCATGAAGACCATAACTCCAAAAGACTGCTTCATAAATAAATGAACAACTATCATTAGGTGGAGATACTTTATCTTTAATGATTTTGGGATGTTTAAATGAGCTTAATTCATGGATAAGCCCTCCCAAAGTGCGGCAGTCGGTATAAATTAAACCTTCACTACGGTTAATCCATACATTGGTATCGCCTTCTTGTAAATGATGATTTTTGTCTGTTGTAGCGTATTTTTGAAGGTATGCTTCGATAAATGGTAAATTTTCGTCAAAAACGTCATCTTCTTCATCATCTTCGACAACGATTTCAACTTGCTGTGAGGATTCTTCGCTTTGTAGGCGTTCTTCTTTTTCTAATGAATCTTTTATCAATGCCATCAAAGCTAACGTGGCTATTGGCAATTCAAGATTTACGATATGTTTGCTTGTTATGGATTCATCTTTGTTGTGCAGAAGTATTAATTTATTGATTTGATTAATATTTTGATGCTGATGAGATTGACCTAAAAAGAGTACATCAGCAAGATTAGATTCAGAGACAACTTCCCAACTATAAACTTCGTGGTCATCAGAGTATTTGCCAAAACGATTCATGGCATCAAACTGACGCAACAAAACATCGCTTGTTTCCGTTGCGAAACCTTCTAAAAACAGTTTAATTGTCCTTAAATCGGTCATGACAAAATCTTTCTGTATCTTGAAACTTAAACTACATTCTTACATAAACCATAAAATCTGCACTATAAATATTATTATTCAAATCAATTTACAATTCGCCTATTTTAACTTATCAACAGGTAAGTATCAAATTAAACATTCTGCCGGAAATGTTTTCCGGCAGACTTATTTGATATAGGTTAACTTTTTTCTTTATCGATATATTTTGGATTTAGTTTGAACGTGTATCCGTCTTTATCAGTATTCCAACGTTTTTCTAATCGCCATTGGTTTTGGTCATCTTCTAAACGTACAAGCCAGTTTTTGGCATTTGATAAAGGTTGCGAAAAGGCGACAGTATATTGTTTGGATTGATTATTAGTTGGTGGTAATTCTACGGTTAAATCGTTTTCCTTAATATTGTGGAAAAAGGTTAACGTGAGTTTGCGTTGAGCATCGTATTCACCATCTAAAATTATCATTGCCCCATCTAAATTAGGTTGGATATACACTTGGGCAGATAAGTTGTGTTGGGCAGCGTTTTTGTCGCGTTCCATTTCTAATACGATGTTTTTACCTTCTTTGTAGTAATCATCTGTAACCAAAGTATCTTTTACGTTAAGTGCATACCACAAGGTGATAAAACCTGCAACTACAACAATTGCAGGTCCTGCCATTAAGCCCCACGTCCAAGGCTCTTTATACCAAGGACGTGGTTGCTCTTGATTTTCAGTTTTTTTATTGCTCATCGAGTACCTTTAATAAATGCCGCTTTTTCATCAAAAGTGCGTATTGTACCGTCTTCTCCTTTGACGTGATAAGAGAATTTGAAGTAAATATGCTGACTCTTACCATTGGAGGTGTCTGCCATTTCTGGCGGAATCGATACTTGCACTGGTATAGATACAGGATCTCCTGGATTTAATTCAAAGTCAGAAGCAATACCTGTAATTTTAATACCATCTATACCTTCAACATTAGTATTAACTACTTGTACTTTGTTGGAAGCATTTAATAAACGTAAGGTATAGGAGTTTTCTACTAATCCTTCATTGTTGTAACGCACCATTACGCCACGGTCTTTGATGACATCAACGCGTACATTTTGGCGATTCATAATGCCGATAATCCAAGCGGTGAAAATAATCGCTAAAATCAAGCCATAGCCTACCACGCGTGGGCGTTTTAAGCGTGTCCAGAATTTGTTTTCTGGATAAGCTTTTTCCATTGCCGCTTCGGTAGTGTAACGAATCAAACCTTTTGGTTTGCCTTGTTTGACCATGACTTCATCGCAAATATCAATACAAGCGGCACAGCCGATACATTCGTATTGCAAGCCGTTGCGAATGTCAATGCCAACAGGGCAGGCTTGTACGCACAAGGTACAGTCGATACAATCGCCTTTTTTGCTGTCATCTTCGCCTTTTTTCTTTTTACCGCGTGGCTCGCCGCGTTCAGGGTCGTAAGAAATAATCAATGTATCTTTATCAAACATCGCACTTTGGAAACGAGCATAAGGACACATATATTTACAAACTTGCTCACGCATAATATGGGCAAGTAAGAATGTAACAAATCCGTAGAAAATTGCCACGCCCCATTGTGTGCCTGTCATATTGAATTTAAACACTTCACGAATGGGGGTGAACCAGCCGATAAAGGTTAAACCTATCCACGCACACATTAAGAAAATAGCAATATATTTCATAGACTTAATGCGAATTTTACGTGCATCCCATGGGGCTTTTTCTAATTTTAAGCGTGCAGCACGGTCGCCTTCAAAAATACGGTCGAACCACATCATAATTTCGGTATAAACCGTTTGCGGACAAGCATAGCCACACCACAAACGCCCTGCAATGGTTGTCCACCAGAACAAGCCAAAGGCTGCCATAAACAAAATTCCTGACATAAAAAGCAAGTCAGACGGCAACAAAACCAAACCAAAGAAATAAAAATGGCGGTCTGCAACATGCAATAACACAGCCTGTCGCCCATCATAATTAAACCAAGGAAGAATTAAAAAGACGAATTGCGTAATCAGCACCATTGCAATACGCCATTTGGAAAATATCCCTTTTGTCCATTTAGGGTGTATGCGTTTTGAACCTTGATACAGTTCAATCTCTTGCTCGTCAGATTGTGCCATTGTGTTTCCTTGTGAATTTTATTGGTTATTCCATTTCAAAACCAATCATAAATAAATCTTGATTACTTTTGAATTGAAACGACTATACTTGTGAAAAATTCCAGCATCTTGTGTTGTTAAAAAGATGTTTACACAAGATTGCCACGTAAAAAATCTGTGCAATTATCTGCTTTTATCTTGTATTAGACAAGTGTAATATTGCTCATCTTAAAATTTGTTAAGAACATAAGCAATAACATTATAGCTGATACTTCATAATGCACAAATGATGGTTTTAGTAAATAATATCAGTCTGCCGGAAAGGTGTTGAATAATGCTTTCCGGCAGACTTATGATACATTTATTCAAATAAATCTAATGTTTCCGGCAGACTATTACTTGTGTTTGGTGTGTTAAGAGATTCTTGTTGATTATTCATTAATTCCAATGCTTTCTTCCTACGTATTGCACATAAACGAATGACTTTTCTGCGGTCTTCATTGGATAATTTTGACCAATATATTCGTTCATCACGATTACGCAGACAGCCCTTACAATATCCTTTGCTATTGGCTGTACAAACGCCAATACATGGGCTTGGTATATCGAAAAATTCAAGTTGGTTCATAAAATTGTTTGTTAGACTGTCTATATGTGTGCGATTATATATAAAAATTAAATAGTTGTAGAGACTACTGCAAAACCATTCTTTTTACCATTCGTCATTTTGAGCGAAGCAAAAAATCTGCTACCTAAAATAAAAAATTGTCATTGCGAGATTTTTTCGTAAGAAATAAATCGTGGCAATTCTATTGTCGATTAGGTAAATTAAACTTTCAGGCAGCATAAAAGTTTTTTGCATTGCCGTTTTATATTTATAGGTATATTCTTCGCAGTTATGACAATTATAGTCAATTCATACCCAAACTATATGCCTTGCCCTATTATTTATACATATCTGTGGCGTGTACCATTGTCTATTTTTGGTCTGAATTGACTATACTACGCATTAACTTCGTTAATGCTCGTAATGACAGAAACGGTTTTTGTATTTTTCCGGCAGTCTGAAACAACACAAGGACAAACAATGAATAACGAAGAACCACTATTACAATTTCCCTGCGAATTTATGATTAAAGCGGTGGGACTTGCATCTGATGACTTTGCCGATTTGGTTTTGGCATTAGTCAAACAGCACGCCCCTGATACGCAGGATACGCAAATTTCGTTAAAAGAAAGTGGCAAAGGCAATTTTTTGTCTGCCACAATCAAAATTCACGCCTTTTCGCAACAACAATTAGACAATATTTACCGCACGCTCACCGCTCACGAGCAGATTAAATTTGTTTTGTAGTTTCGAGATAAACAAATGAAGAACTTCATACGCACGCTGAAAAAATTTATCTATACCTATTCTTATTTTCCACAGCGGTGTGATTAGTAGAAAGTAGAACTAATTTTGCCGCCCAAGCGTTGGATTACCGTATTTGGTATGGCTTCGTTTATATTATTGTCTTTTTCCAGTAGTTTTTTGTGTGTTTACCTTGCCAAACGACACGGCATAGACATACAAGGATACCAATTTGGGTGGATAGAACATAAAAAAGTCAACGAAGAATGGGTAAAGGTAACTGTGATATTTACGGTATCTTGCGTGGCTACTGCCTTTCTTTTTTGGCTTTTTGTACTCGTTTGTGCCACGAATTGAATGAAATAAGCAAAAATCAAATATAATGACGCTTTTATTATCCAAATATCACAAATCAATTTATTTAAAAACCATAAGGAAATCAAACAAATGAGTAAAGTAATTGCCGTTTTGCCAGGTGATGGCATAGGTCCTGAAATTGTGCGTGAAGCACGCCGTGTTTTGGAAGTATTAAAACAGGACGGTTTGGATATTGCGTTTGAAGACGCTCCGTTAGGCGGTGCGGCTTATGACGCTTACGGTTCGCCCTATCCTGAATTCACGCAAAACATTTGCCGCAAGGCTGATGCGGTGCTGTTAGGTGCAGTGGGCTCGCCCCAGTATGATACATTAGACCGCCCACTGCGTCCTGAACGGGGTTTGTTAGCCATTCGTAAGGATTTAAATTTATTTGCAAATTTGCGTCCTGCGGTGTTGTATCCTGAACTCGCAAACGCTTCCACCTTAAAACCCGAAGTGGTGAGCGGTTTGGATATTCTGATTGTGCGAGAACTCACAGGCGATATTTATTTTGGCGAGCCGCGAGGCATTTCGACTAACGCAAATGGCGAGCGAGAAGGCATTAACACAATGCGATACACGGAGAGCGAAATCCGCCGCATAGGTCATATTGCTTATCAGGCAGCCCAAAAACGCAATAAGAAACTCACTTCGGTTGATAAAGCAAATGTTTTGGAAACCACTGAATTGTGGAAAGAAGTGATGACCGATTTGAACCGCGAATACCCTGATGTTACGCTTAACCATATGTATGTGGATAACGCCGCCATGCAGTTAGTGAAAAATCCCAAACAGTTTGATGTTGTGGTTACAGGCAATATTTTTGGCGATATTTTGTCTGACCAAGCGTCTATGCTCACAGGTTCAATCGGTATGTTGCCGTCTGCGTCTTTGAACGAAACAGGCAAGGGCTT
>JAFZMY010000126.1 GCA_017553165.1 Neisseriaceae bacterium | reverse complement strand
GATTCCGACAGTGATTCCGACAGTGATTCCGACAGTGATTCCGACAGTGATTCCGACAGTGATTCCGACAGTGATTCTGATTCCGACAGTGATTCTGATTCCGACAGTGATTCTGATTCCGACAGTGATTCTGATTCCGACAGTGATTCAGATTCCGACAGTGATTCAGATTCCGACAGTGATTCAGATTCCGACAGCGATTCCGACTCTGACAGCGATTCCGACTCTGACAGTGATTCAGATGATCCTGATCCAGAAGTTGTTGCAGCTGCTGAGGAACAAATTGCAAGTGGAACTCAATTGGCAAACTTTAAGATAGTTCGTAATGGATCTGACTCTACTGTCGAAATCGAAGAAGTTGATACAATTGTGGATAAAGTTACTATTGAAGCCATGACAAGTATTAATGATCCTGCTTCGGCTGTAATCCACTCTGGACGTGAGCCACTGAAGTTTAATATTGGTGAACTTCTTGCTACAGCCGGAACAGACAGTATTGTCAAAGTTACACTTTCTGATGATGATACAAATGCTTCGGTAAGCTATGTATTCATGGGTGATGGTGATGATAAAGCCGTTGTTCTTGAACAAGACACATTTAATACATCTGTACAAAACCTTGATACAGGTGCTGGTAATGATGAAGTTACCATTAATGGCAATGTAGAAGGTTCTACACGAAGTATAAGCATGGGAGCAGGCAATGACTCACTTGTGATTGACGGTTTGATTGATGGTGCCAAAGTTGATCTTGGTGATGGCGATGATACTGTCGAGATAGCTGCTGGTAGTATTGTTGGTGATCCACGTTCTCCTTATGATGCAAGTGTCAATGGTGGTGCTGGCTACGATGTATTACAGTTGCAAGGTAGTGGTATCCAAGAGTTGAATGCTGTTTCAGGCTTTGAACGTATAGATTTAGCTGATTCCACTAATTTGAAAGTTTGGGGTTTTACAGATAACGGTGTTGTACGGTCAGAGATGATGCAACCAGAATTGGATAGTGATTATAACATCATAGAAGGTACAGGTAAGGACGGAGTAAGAGAACTGTATATCACAGGTAGTAGTGATGGTACTGTTACTTTTGCAGGTAGTGATCCTGTGTATACTTTTAATCCAGAACCTGAAGAGCATGTTAAACAAGAAGATAACAATGGTATAGAACACACTTATAATGTGTATAGTTATACTGCTCCTTCAGATGGTGGTGTATCTTATATAACACGTGTGTTTGTTGAAGAAGACATTAACGTTGTATTACCACAAGTATAGTTGTTGTGTTTTGTAACAACAAACGCCCTTGTATAAACAGGGGCGTTTTTTAATGGTTTGTAAAAATAAGTCTGCCGGAAAATATTTATAGGGACGCATGCAAAATCTGTTAGAGACATCTGCAAAACTCGTCATTCTGAATTTTTGAAGAAAAAATGAAGAATATAATTAATTGTTTAATAAATAGATTTTTAGCTTTGCTCAAAATGACGAATAGTAAAAGCAAGGGTTTTGCAGGAGTATCTAATGTTTTATAAAGGTTTTTTGCTTTACTTAAAATAAAGTTAATATGTTGTATTTTAATTATTTTTTTACACATTAGGAGGTTGGTGGCAAGTGGTGTTTACGGCAGGATTTTAGTAAGAGGTTGGTATGAATCTCATATTGGAGACTACTGCAAAACCCTTGTTTTTAACATTCGTAATTTTGATCGAAGTGAAAAATATTTATAAAATAACAAGTTAGTTTCTTCATTTCACTACGTGAAATTCAGAATAACGAGTTTTGCAGGAGTCTCTATTTGTGAATTTGGTATTGCTTTTTAACAATAAATTCTTGCATTAAAAAAGAAAAACAGTATATAATCGACCCCCTTGATGATTTTGAAATCAAGATTTTTTGTGTGCGGTCAATCGAAACCGCTTTTATTTATAAGGAATAATCATGGCTTTAGGTCTTGTAGGACGTAAAGTTGGCATGACTCGAATCTTTAACGACAACGGTGCTTCCGTTGCCGTTACAGTTTTGGAAATGTCAGCGAATCGCGTCACGCAACTAAAATCCAAAGAAACCGATGGCTACAATGCCGTTCAGGTTACCTTTGGTCAGAAAAAAGCGAATCGACTAAATAAAGCACAAGCAGGACATTTTGCTAAAGCAGGTGTTGAAGCTGGTCGTGGTTTAGTTGAATTTACTGTTTCTGATGAAGAGATTGCCTCTTTGCAAGTTGGCGGAACTCTTGAAGTATCCATGTTTGAAGCAGGTCAAAAGGTTGATATTTCTGGTACAACTAAAGGTAAAGGCTTTGCTGGTAATATCAAACGCAATAACTTCGGTTCACAACGTGCATCACATGGTAACTCTGTATCCCATAATGCACCTGGTTCTATTGGTCAGTGCCAAGACCCTGGTCGTGTGTTTAAAGGTAAACGCATGGCTGGTCGTTTAGGTGGTGTACGCAATACGACTCAAAATATTGAGGTAGTTCGTGTTGATGTTGAACGTCAATTGTTATTAGTTAAAGGTGCCGTACCTGGTGCTATTAATAGCGATGTAATCGTTCATCGTAGTGTGAAAGCGAGTGCATAATGGATTTGAAAATTATCAATGCAGAAGGTCAAGTTGCAGGTGCTTTGACCGCTTCTGATGCACTGTTTGCACGTGATTACAATGAAGCATTAGTACATCAGTTGGTAACAGCATATTTAGCCAATGCACGTAGTGCCAATCGTGCTCAAAAAACTCGTGCAGAAGTAAAACACTCCACTAAAAAACCTTGGCGACAAAAAGGTACAGGTCGTGCTCGTTCTGGTATGACTTCATCTCCTTTGTGGCGTAGCGGTGGACGTGCTTTCCCCAATAAACCAGATGAAAATTTTACTCAAAAAGTAAATCGCAAAATGTATCGTGCTGGTATGGCAACTATTTTGTCGCAATTAGTACGTGATGAGCGTTTGTTTGTCATCGAAGAATTGGCGGTTGAAACACCCAAAACCAAAGAATTTGCTGGTAAAGTACAAAAAATGGGTTTGGAAGGCGATGTTCTATTCTTAACTCGAGAATTAGATGAAAACGTTTTCTTATCCAGCCGTAATTTATCTAATATTTTAGTGCTTGAAGCACACGAAGTAGATCCATACAGTCTGTTGCGTTTCAAAAAAATCGTGCTGACACGTGATGCGGTCGCTCATTTAGAGGAGCAATGGGTATGAATCAAGAACGTTTGCTGAAAATTATTCAAGGATCTGTTGTTTCAGAAAAAAGTAATAATCTTTCTGAAAAACAAGAGCAAATTGCACTAAAAGTATTACCTGATGCAAACAAAAAAGAAATCAAAGCAGCAGTTGAATTGTTGTTTGGAGTTCAAGTGGAATCAGTTACCACTATTTTGCAAAAAGGTAAAACAAAACGTTTTGGTCGCTATGTTGGTAAACGTAGCAATGTGAAAAAAGCATACATTAGCCTTGTGCCAGGTCAAAATCTTGACTTGGAAGCAGCCGCTAAAACCACAGAATAAAAGGAAGTGAAAAATGGCTATTATTAAAATGAAGCCCACCTCTGCTGGTCGCCGTGGCATGGTTTGTGTCAAGACCGAGGGCTTACATAAAGGTGCACCTTATGCACCATTGTTGGAAAAACAAAAATCGACCGCAGGTCGTAATCATAGCGGACATATTACCACACGTCATAAAGGTGGAGGTCATAAACACCACTACCGTATTGTGGATTTCAGACGCAATGACAAAGACGGTATTGTGGCAAAAGTAGAACGTATTGAATACGATCCAAATCGTACTGCATTCATCGCTTTGTTGTGCTATGCAGACGGCGAACGCCGTTACATCATTGCACCGCGTGGCATTAAAGCAGGTGATACCGTTGTGGCAGGTGCAGAAGCTCCGATTAAAGTCGGTAATACCTTGCCTATTCGCAACATTCCAGTTGGTACAACTATTCACTGTATCGAAATGAAACCTGGTCGTGGTGCTCAAATTTCTCGCTCTGCAGGTACTTCGGCTATGTTGTTGGCACGTGAAGGTGTTTATGCACAATTACGTTTGCGTTCTGGCGAAATCCGTAAAATTCATGTAGATTGCCGTGCAACCATTGGTGAAGTTGGCAATGAAGAACAGAGCCTGAAAAAAATCGGTAAAGCAGGTGCTAAACGCTGGTTAGGTATTCGTCCTACCGTACGTGGTGTGGTGATGAACCCTGTCGATCACCCACACGGTGGTGGTGAAGGTCGAACAGGTGAAGCACGCGAACCTGTTAGCCCATGGGGTACGCCAACCAAAGGTTATCGTACACGTCGTAATAAACGCACGAACAATATGATTGTTCGCCGCCGCTATTCAAATAAAGGATAATTAAATGGCTCGTTCATTGAAAAAAGGTCCATATGTTGATCTTCATTTATTGAAAAAAGTAGATGCGGCACGTGCAAGTAATGATAAACGTCCCATCAAAACTTGGTCTCGCCGTTCAACTATATTGCCTGATTTTATTGGTTTGACTATTGCTGTGCATAACGGTCGTACTCATGTGCCTGTATATATCAGTGATAATATGGTTGGTCATAAGTTGGGCGAATTCTCATTAACCCGCACTTTTAAAGGTCATTTGGCTGATAAAAAGGCGAAGAAATAAGGGGATAAAACATGAGAGTTAGTGCACAACATAAAAATGCTCGTATTTCAGCACAAAAAGCACGATTAGTTGCTGATTTAATTCGTGGCAAGGATATCGAACAGGCTTTGAATATTCTCACTTTCTGTCCTAAAAAAGGTGCGGAATTAGTGAAAAAAGTATTAGAGTCAGCGATTGCTAACGCAGAACACAACGAAGGTGCCGATATTGATGAACTCAAAGTGGTAACCGTTTATGTTGATAAGGCTGCGAGTTTGAAACGTTTTCAAGCACGTGCCAAAGGTCGCGGTAATCGTATCGAAAAACAAACCTGTCATATCAATGTGACTGTCGGAAATTAAAAGGAAACGCAATGGGACAAAAAATTAACCCCACAGGTTTTCGCCTTGCCGTCAATAAAAACTGGTCGTCCAAATGGTATGCCAAGAGTGGAGAGTTCTCTACCGTTTTGAAACAAGATATTGATGTTCGCGAATACCTGAAGAAACGCTTGGCAAATGCTTCTATTGGTAAAGTAGTAATTGAACGCCCAGCAAAAAGTGCTCGTATTACTATTTACACTGCACGTCCTGGTGTGGTGAT
Organism: Neisseriaceae bacterium; assembly: GCA_017553165.1. Lineage (GTDB taxonomy): Bacteria > Pseudomonadota > Gammaproteobacteria > Burkholderiales > Neisseriaceae > RGIG9985. Next base: position 4,336 of record JAFZMY010000126.1, on the reverse strand, counting down.
TGGTAAAAAAGGTGAAGACATCGAAGTGTTGAAAAAAGACTTGCAAAACTTAATGGGCGTGCCTGTGCATGTCAATATTGAAGAAATTCGCAAGCCTGAAATCAATTCACAAATTATTGCTGACAATATTGCACAACAATTGGAAAAACGTGTGCAATTCCGTCGTGCGATGAAACGTGCAATGCAAAACGCTATGCGTGCAGGTGCAAAAGGCATTAAAATCATGTCTTCTGGTCGCTTAAATGGTATCGACATTGCACGTAGCGAATGGTATCGTGAAGGTCGCGTGCCTTTGCATACTTTACGTGCAGATGTGGATTACGCAACCAGCGAAGCTCAAACTACCTATGGTGTGATTGGTATTAAAGTATGGGTTTATAAAGGTGAGAACACTGCTAATAATAGCAATGATTCTAAACCTGCTGAAGCACAACAACCTGCTGAACGTAAACAAAGAAAAGGAGGTCGTCATGCTGCAGCCTAAACGATTAAAATACCGTAAATTGCACAAAAGTCGTAATACAGGCGTTGCCACACGTGGTAACAAAGTAAGTTTTGGTGATTTTGGCTTAAAAGCTGTAGGTCGTGGTCGTTTGACTGCACGCCAAATCGAAGCGGCTCGTCGTGCGATGACTCGTCATATTAAACGTGGCGGACGCATTTGGATTCGAGTTTTCCCTGACAAACCCATTACTAATAAACCAATTGGTGTTCGTATGGGTGGAGGTAAAGGTTCTCCAGAATACTATGTAGCTGAAATTCAACCAGGCAAAATGTTGTATGAAATGGACGGCGTTGCTGAAAGTTTGGCTCGTGAAGCTTTTGCGTTAGCGGCTGCTAAATTGCCAGTTCAAACTACATTTGTTACAAGACAGGTAGGTCAATAATGAAAGCACAGGATTTAAGAGCTAAAAGCAGCGAAGAACTCAATGCTGAATTATTGAGTTTAGGCAAAGCTCATTTTGCATTAAGAATGCAACATGCCGTTGGACAGTTGGCAAAGATTAGCGAATTGAAAAAAGTTCGCCGTGATATTGCCCGTGTAAAAACCGTATTAACTGAAAAAAAGGGTAAAGCATAATGAGCAGCGAAAAAAGAGTTCGTACCCTACAAGGTCGTGTGGTTAGCGATAAAATGGATAAAACCGTTGTAGTATTGGTTGAACGCCGTGTTAAACACCCATTGTATGGCAAGGTGATTCGCTTATCCAAAAAATTCCATGCCCATGACGAAGAAAATGCTTATGGTATTGGTGATACCGTGATTATTTCCGAAACTCGTCCTATTTCCAAGACTAAATCTTGGAAGGTTACATCGTTAGTGGAAAAAGCACGTTTAGTTTAATACAAAGTTTTTACTTGGTATATCTAATAAAAGCACACAGTAATGTGTGCTTTTTTGTGTTAAGAGTCTGAAACCTTTGCAAAACTGGCATCTGTGGCACATTTCGTACGTTTGCGTTGCTCGAAATCGTAGCCTTTCTACTTGTTATGTCTTCTATTTATGTGCTACTACGCCTCGAACTGTACTAACATCTACCAGTTTTGCAGGAGTCTCTTGTTGTTTTATAAATATTTTTTCCACGTTTACTAATGATGAATAATGGTGGAATTGAATTTTGCATAATTTTCTTTAGTGGAAAAATTAATTTTTTTAAGCTATAAAAGTCTGCCGGAAAAATAAAATCTTTCCGGCAGACTTAATATTAATATTATTTTGATATTAAATTTGTAAATAATAAATTATGTTATTATATTTTATATGTGTTACTATCAAATATAAATTATGGAGTTTTTTATTACATTATTTTCATTAAATTCATTTTTACGCCAAGAACTTTCATCATTTAATACTATCCATCTTTGTTCTTCGGTGCGATAAAACCAGTCTTTATCGATTTGATAATATACTTGTGAACCATTAATTTCTATAATATTGGCAATATTGTTATCATGATAATTATTTTGGTCGTAATCGGTGAAAGTTCTTTGACCCATTTCTGCATAAAGCTCGTTGAGATGGTCTAAAATTTCACATAAATATTCGTCCATCTTTTCTACATTTAATCCAATTTCTTTTGCTTCTCTCAATAAAATTGGATAGTCATGTGTAGGATATGCACTATTTAATTTTTCACTAATTGATTTTATTTTCTTTTCATCTTTGTAGTGATATTGAAGTATTTCACTACAAATTTTTAAAGATAAACTTGTTGCTCTATCAACAGCACCAAAAACCAAAGGATGGACATATTCATATAATGCTTTATATGGATTTTCATCATTTTGTTTTTCATTATCTTTCCATAATTTAACTACTCTATCTAACTCGTTCATAGAAACACTGACTAAATCATTAGTTCTGGTGCGAGGTGATAATTCATGACTTAAAGATGTGTCAACAGAAGTTAAATATCCTAATGGACTCATTATAATTTTATTTGCACCTAATGCCATCATTGTTGCAGCAGAAGCACAATTAGATGGAATTAGAGCAATTAGTTCATCACAATGATTACGTAAAATAGAAACTAATTTTAATGCAGCAATACCACTGCCACCATCACTTTTGATATAAAAATAAAGTTTTTTGAATTTTTTACCTTTAAGTAATCTATAAAATGCAATAACATCATTTTCGCAAACATTTCCAGCATTGGAATTGTAATATGTAATCAAAGGTGAATTTAGCAATTCTTCAATTTTATTAATTGTTTCTTGTGTTTCTTTAAATAAAATTGGTGGTTGTTTAGGTGTTTTTTCCATATTTAATTACCTTATTTTTATATGAATTGTTAGAAATATATATTGCGAAATAATTATATTATTACGAATTTAATATAGCAAGTTTTATTTCCGGCAGACTTCAAAAAATATAAAATAAAGTCTGCCGGAAAGGTATTTGAGAATTTTATCTTTATTAATTTTCGTAGATTGTGTTAAAATGGGCGACTTTTATTGAATGTAAATCAAGTTAAGGGTATCCCAAAAAATGGGCGTTAAAATTCAAGCCGTTAAGGGAATGAATGATATTTTGCCAGTGGCAACGAAAGAGAGCGTCTGGACTTCTTTCGACTGGTTGGCGTTTGAAGAGATTGCACAAAAGTGGCTGAAACTTTATGGCTACAAGCACATTCGCACGCCGATGATTGAGCCGACTAATTTGTTTGTGCGTTCTATCGGTGAAGAAACAGATGTTGTCGGCAAGGAAATGTACACATTTGACGACTATGGCGAGTCGCTATCTTTGCGTCCCGAAGGCACTGCGTCTTGTTTGCGTGCGGTTGTGGAGCATAATCTTTTGTACAATTCGCCGCAAAAATTGTGGTATATGGGGGCAATGTTTCGCCACGAAAAACCGCAAAAGGGGCGGTATCGTCAGTTTCATCAAATCGGCGTGGAAGCGTTGGGCTATGCGGGTGCGGATACGGACGCAGAAATCATCGCCATGTGCTGGGATTTGTGGCAGAAATTAGGCATTGCAAATTGCGTGCAGTTAGAAATTAACTGCTTGGGCAATCGTGAAGAGCGAGCGGCTCACCGCACGGCTTTGGTTGCCTATCTACAACAAAATGTAGATATTTTGGACGAAGACAGCCGCCGCCGTATGACGACTAACCCTTTGCGAGTGTTAGACAGCAAAAACCCTGCTTTGCAAGCGATGATTGAAAACGCACCAAGATTGTCCGATTATCTTGGCGAAGGCAGCCTGAAACACCATAATACATTGAAAACATTGTTAAAAGCGTTAGAAATTCCCTTTGTGGAAAATCACCGCTTGGTGCGTGGTTTAGACTATTACAACGCAACCGTGTTTGAATGGACAACCGATAAACTCGGCTCGCAAGGCACAATTTGTGGCGGCGGACGCTATGACGGTTTGATTGAAGAATTAGGTGGCAAAGCAACGCCCAGCATAGGTTTTGCCATAGGCATTGAACGCTTGCTTTTGTTAGTGAAAGCACACGGCGTTTTAAAAGCCGATAATTCGCCTGATATTTATGCAATGTATCAAGGCGAAAACGCTCTGCCTTTGCTCACCAAAGCCGTGCAATCATTGCGAAATGCAGGTTTTTCCGTTTTAACACACGGGATAGACCAAAAACTTGCCACGCAATTTAAAAAAGCCGATGCGTCAGGGGCTAAATTCGCTCTCATTGTGGCAGAAAATGAAGTGCTTTCAGGCAGCCTGACGGTGAAAAATCTGCAAACAGGCGAGCAGAAAACGGTTGAATTTAATCAGATAATCAATCAATTAAATAGTTGGAGTAATTGAAAATGGCATTAGACTTACAAGACCAAGAAGAATTAGAAAACGCCAAACGAGCGTGGAAAGT
>JAFZMY010000125.1 GCA_017553165.1 Neisseriaceae bacterium | reverse complement strand
TTATCGAAGAACGCACGATTGGCCCATCTTTGGGGCGTGAGAACATTCAAAAAGGTTTTCGCTCAACCTTATGGGGCTTTGTGGCTGTAACCATTTTTATGATGATTTACTATCGTATGTTTGGTGTATTTTCAGTCATCGCCTTAACTTCTAACTTGTTGTTTTTAATTGCTATTTTATCCGCATTGCAAGCGACTTTAACCTTGCCAGGTATTGCCGCCATTGCCTTAACACTGGGTATGGCGATTGACGCTAATGTATTGATTAACGAGCGGATTCGTGAAGAATTGCGAGAAGGACAACCGCCGCAAATGGCGATTAACAAAGGCTACGAATTTGCGTGGGGAACGATTGTCGATTCAAACATCACTTCCTTAATTGCAGGTTTGGCATTGCTGATTTTCGGTTCAGGTCCTGTGCGTGGCTTTGCGGTGGTGCATTGTATCGGCATTCTCACTTCAATGTATTCTGCCGTAGTGGTTTCACGCTCTTTGGCAAACTTATGGTACGGCTCACGCCGCAAATTGAAATCCATTTCAATCGGCACCGTGTATCAACCAAAAGCAACGCAGGAGTAAGCGTAGGGTGGGCATCCTTGCCCACCATAACGACAGAATAATTTTAACTTCACTGTATTCGTTGAACGGCGTTTCAGGCTACCTGAAAAGGATTTTTGAATATGAATTTAATCAGTTTATTTGCAGGTTGTGGTGGATTAGATTTAGGCTTTGAAAAAGCAGGGTTTAATATATCTGTTGCAAATGAATTTGATAAAACCATTTGGGAAACCTATGAAAAAAATCATCACACAAATTTAATTAAAAAAGATATAAAACAAATATCGTCAAGTGAATTTCCTGAATGTGATGGTATTATCGGTGGGCCGCCGTGTCAATCTTGGAGCGAAGCGGGGTCGCGGCAGGGTATTGATGATCCAAAAGGAAAACTTTTTTATGAATATATCCGTATTTTACGAGATAAAAAACCTAAATTCTTTTTAGCAGAAAATGTTAAAGGAATGATGGCTGAAAGACATAATCAAGCGGTTAAAAATATTATTCAAGAATTTGAACAATCAGGTTATGATTTGCATATTGTTTTAGTAAATGCTGCCGATTATGGTGTAGCACAAGATAGAAAACGCGTTTTTTATATTGGTTTTAGAAAAGATTTAAATATTTCCTATATTCCGCCACAACCTTATAAAGAAAAATTAACTTTTAAAGATATTATTTTTGATTTGCAAAATAATGCTATTTGTGCCTTACCACAAAATAAAACAAATGGAGATCAGTGCAAATTTCCTAATCACGAATATTATATTGGTGGATTTTCGCCGATTTTTATGAGCAGAAATCGTGTGCGACAATGGCATGAACAGGCATTTACGGTGCAAGCGTCAGGCAGACAATGTCAATTACACCCACAAGCACCGATTATGCCCAAAGTGGCTTTGAATAAAAATAAATTTGTGGAAGGTAAAGAACATTTATACCGCCGTTTAACAGTGCGAGAATGTGCCAGAGTGCAAGGCTTTCCTGATGATTTTATTTTTTATTACAATAACTTAAATGACGGTTATAAAATGATTGGTAACGCTGTTCCTGTAAATTTATCTTTTGAAATGGCAAAGTCCATTTTATCAGCATTAGGAGCCACAAAATGAGCAATCAAAGCAATAAAACAGGAAGAGCATACGAATATGCTTGTTTAATTTCATTGTTTAATGCGATTGACAAAATTAGAAATGTAAAAATAATTCAAAATAGCAGTTTTGATGCTGCATTAAAATCTTGGGAATTATTAGATAAAGAAACCCAAGAAAAATATTTAATTAGTGCAAATTCTATTATTGATACACTGTTTGAATTTGAACCCTTAATTCAAGAAAAAAATAATAACGATATATTAGAATTACAATTACAAAAAGATAATAAAGGTGAAACTGCAGATGTGCGAGATATTTTAATTATCAGAAGTTCGATTGGTTGGGAAATTGGATTAAGCGTTAAACACAATCATTTTGCGGCTAAACATTCTCGGTTAAGTCCTAAAATTGATTTTGGTGAAAAATGGTTAAATATTCCAGTATCACAAAATTATAAAAATGAAATTCAACCGATTTTTGATTATTTGGAACAAGAAAAACAAAAAGGAACAAATTGGCATGATTTAATAGATAAAGAAGATAAAGTTTATTATCCTTTAATGTGTGCTTTTAAAAATGAATTAAATAGAATATATCAACAACACGGACATATTGTTGCACGCAAAATTGTTGAATATATTTTAGGTAAATCTGATTTTTATAAAGTAATCAGCGTAGATAATAAACAAAAAACGCAGTTACAAGTATTTAATCTTCATCAACAATTAGGTAAAAATAGCATAAAAAAATTAAATGCTGTACCATTACCTACGGAAATTTTATATTTAGATTTTCCAAAAGATAAGAAAAATACAATATTGCTTTGTTTAGATGAGGGTTGGCAATTTTCTTTGAGAATACATAATGCAAAAACACTTGTTGAACCAAGTTTAAAATTTGATATACAAATCAAAGGTATGCCAGCCGATATTTTAATTATTGATTGTTTTTGGCATAAATTAAAATAGTCTGCCGGAAAAATATTTTCAGGCAGCCCGAAACCCTAATGGAGTATCAAAAATATGGAATTATTCCGATTTAAAAAAGACATACCGTTTATGTCGTGGGGCAAGATTACTACGGCAATTTCTTTAATTACCTTTATTTTGGCGGTATTTTTCTTAATTTTCAAAGGCTTAAATTTTTCCGTTGAATTTACAGGCGGCACGGTTATGCAGGTTGCCTATAAAGACGGTGCGGATTTAAATCAAATTCGCAATCGTTTGCAATCTTTGGAAATGGGCGATATTCAAGTGCAGGCGTTAGGCACAACCAAAGATGTGATGATTCGTCTGCCGAATAAAAATGCGACGGAAAACGACAGTAAAGACGCGGCAGCGGCGTTGTCGAATAAGGTGATGAGCCTGTTACAGCAGGATAATCCAAGCGTGGAAATGACGCAGGTGGAATTTATCGGTCCACAAGTGGGTGAAGAGTTAGTTACACACGGGCTTGCGGCGATTGCTATGGTGTGTGTGGGCATTATTATTTACCTTTCCTTGCGGTTTGAATGGCGGTTTGCGATTGCCGCGATTATTGCGAATATGCACGATGTGGTGATTATTTTGGGTTTTTTCGCCTTTTTCCAGTGGGAATTTTCGCTCACCGTCTTGGCTGGCGTGTTAGCGGTATTAGGCTATTCGGTGAATGAAGCGGTGGTGATTTTCGACCGTATTCGTGAAAACTTTCGCAAACCCGCTATGCGTGGTAAATCTGTGCCAGAAGTGATTGACAACGCCATTACCGCAACCATGAGCCGCACGGCGATTACACACGGTTCAACCGAAGCAATGGTGATTTCTATGCTGTTATTCGGCGGCGACGCACTGCACGGCTTTGCGATGGCATTAACAATCGGCATTATCTTCGGCATTTACTCGTCCGTGTTAGTTGCCAGCCCCTTGCTCTTGATGTTCAAACTCTCACGCGAAAGTTTGGTCAAACCACAAAAACGCAAAGAAGAAGCAGTTGTTTGATTGTAGGGTGGGCAATTTATTGCCTACGCATTTTTCAGGTGACCTGAAACAGCGTTCAACGAGCCATAAGGCGAAGTTAAAAAACTACTGTCATTACGAGCCTTGCAAAGCAAGGCGTAGTAATCTCCTTGCTACGAAGAACGGCAATGCAAAAAATGTTTCAGGCTACCTGAAAGTTTAATCTACCTAAACGATAAGGAGATTGCCACGCCTTGCTTACGGCAAGGCTCGCAATGACGAGTTAGGTTTCAGGTAGCCTGAAAGCCGGAAAACGATACCTGTCGGCTTGCAATGACTAATTCCCTGCACTGGAAGTGCTTTCAGGTAGTCTGAAACCTTTGCAAAATTAGCATCTCTTTGCACATTTCGTACGTTTGCGTTGCTTTTCAACGACAACTCTTTCCACTTGTTATGTCTTCGTTTGCTGTGCTAATAGAACTTTGAAATCTGCTCACATCTACTAATTTTGCAAAGGTTTCAGTCTGAACGATTGTTTTTAATGCCACACGTATTCGATAAGGCTCACGCAAAATCTTTAAATCAGAAAAATTTAAAGGAAACCGTTAGGTTTTCCGAATCCGTGTGGCAATATAAAAAACGGAGTGATTAATGATACTCCTGCAAAACTGGCATCTGTGGCACATTTTGTACGTTTGCGTTGCTCGAAATCGTAGCCTTTCTACTTGTTATGTATTAGATTTGAAGTGCTGCTACGCCTCGAACTCATCTCACATCTACCAGTTTTGCAGGAGTCTATTAAGGTGAATTAAATATTTTCCGGCAGACTTGATTATTTTTATTGATAGGAATAACACAATGAATAATACAGATAATAATCAACCCAAAAGTTTAGAAGAAATTTTACAGGGAGTAGAAGAATTAGAAAAAGAAATAGCAGAATTTGAAAAAACAATGCCTAAATTGGCAAAAAAAATGGCAGAAAGCGAGAGTTTTCCGGAAAAAAATGATTTAGCCATAAAAACATTAGAAAGAGTTTCACATGAATGGTTTGCTAATCAACAAATTATTAAATGGGAAGTGATTGAACCTAATATTAAATCATTATTTCATAATTATGTATTTCCTTTTTTATTGATTTCAATATTTGCAGCATTTATTTTGAGTTTTCTATTAGAGCGATGGGGTGAAAAAGGATTTTCTTGGATTGAATTTTTGATTTTTATTACTGCATTTATTGTATCTTATATTATTTGTTTTATAAAATTCAAATACTCAAAAGCAACGATTAAAATCAACAGAAAAAAACAAAAAGGTGTTGTTGTCGGCTATCGGAACGATAAACAAAATATTCAATACAACAAAACCGTTACACTCCCTGCATTCAGGCTGCCGGAAAATGATACAGGCACTTATCGTAAAATGCGAAGACAGTTACAAAAAGCCATTACCACAGAAACAGGTTGGATATTTAATAATCAATCGGAAGATGCACTCGATGATTTGAAAGAGTTGTTAAAAACAAACGGTTATATTGCGGATAATCAAAAATAAATAAGCTTTTTCCGGCAGTCTTAAATTATCTTTGCAATCCAAATAACTCTTTGAACGAGCAATCAGGATACCATAAGCACGCACATAATCCGTAAAGACAGGTTGAAGTTTGCCATTGACCGCTTCGCATCATTGTCAGAGCATAAGGATTTTGCCACGCCCAGTATGCCCAATAAACTCCGTCAATCGACAGCCACGCACCGAATATGCCCAATGGCAACCACTTCCAATATCGCCGAAACATGGAGCGAGCCGTAATCGGTGCGAAAATATATGTTGCAATGCCCATAATAAAACTAATCGGAATATCCCAATCAATCGCAGGCGTTAAGTATGAACCGATAATCAATAAACCAATGCCGAAAAGAAGAGTAATTATCTTCCACGGACGCAAATAATCTTTAATTGAAACAATGTGCTGCATAATTAAATAATATTTTTAGACTGTCGGAAAAAAGTTTTTAAATTTTCCGGCAGTCCTTGAAATTAAATTATATTGTAGTTTCTACATTGATTTTATCATTTGTTTTTTATAATTGGTTAATTTCCATTTAAAGACTCCTGCAAAACTGGCATCTGTGGCACATTTTGTACGTTTGCGTTGCTCGAAATCGTAGCCTTTCTACTTGTTATGTCTTCGATTTGAAGTGCTGCTACGCCTTGAACTCATCTCACATCTACCAGTTTTGCAGGAGTCTCTTCAAGACTGCAAGCTTTTTGAGAGTACTCTCAAAGTAAATACAAAAAACATTTAAAAAAATTTATATTTTATATTTAATAAATGGCACAAAATTTGCTCAACACGTTTACATGCACGTGAGAATTTAATTTATCACACATCGAGGAAACGCATTAATTTGCAAAAGTTATCAAATTTAATTTGAAAGGATATGCCATGAACAAAATCTACCGCACCGTTTATAACGAATCCACCAATACATGGATTGCCGTAGAAGAAACCGCAAAATCTCATCGAAAATCAGCAAGCGGTGTAGTAGATTGCATATCACATGAGCTTTCCGGCAGACTTCAAACGCCAGTAATTCACACTCCATATTTAGATCGAATAATGGCAATTTATGCCAATAGTCTTGCTGCACAGCAAATAGTGCAAACATCACAAATACATCACCATGCTGCTAATGACAACACATATAGTAAATTCCGCTATGCTGGCATTGCCGCATCGGTAATTGTTGCTATTTCATTAATGTCTCCATTAATAGCAGACAAAGCACATGCCGCCCCTTGGAATGATGGAAGTTATGCACGAGCAATGGGCGAAAATGCACAGGCTTGGGGGGAAAGTACACAGGCAAGTGGTGCATTATCATATGACAAACCTGTAACAAACACCTATACCCTGTATTACTACACTGCTGGTGATGAGAGTTCAATTGGCTATTTTGCACCAAGATCAAGTTGCGGTAGCGGTTTAGGCTTCTATTATCTTTCAGGAGATACTTTGTGTACCAATACAGCTGTTCAAAGTAGAAGAGAAATAGAATCTCAATTTTATGTTTATAACGACCAATCAGATCCATCAAGTGGTCAAAAAACGCATGATGTAATCTCTTATGTAACAACTGATGTAAGTGCAACAGGTAAAAATGCCACAGCATTTGGTTTGGACTCAAAAGCACTTGGTGATCAAGCAACTGCTTGGGGTAAAAATACCACTTCAGGTGGAATTGCTACTGTGGCAACTCTATATAGTCGTGATAGCGATGGTTTATTACGTTATGTTATTGAAGGTGCTGGTAATGGTTGTGGTGCAAACCAAGCTCAATTCTTCGACACAGACGGTAACTTTTTACAATGTGCAAATAATGACCCTACCAGTCCAAATTATTATAAAAAATTCGTAGGTTCAGTTGTTGATGATAACTATGCAATTCTGACTGAAAACACCACAGCTTTTGGTCGCGATACTGTTGCTTCTGCCAATCAAGCCACAGCGTTCGGTCAAGAAACACAAGCAACAGGACAAAACTCAACCGCCTTTGGTCGTGCTACAACTGCAAGCGGTGAACAATCAACAGCTTGGGGACAAGGAACAAAAGCCACTCATGACAATGCCACTGCTTTTGGCTTCCATACCGAAGCATTAGAAAATAACGCTACTGCTTGGGGACATGAAACCCATGCGACAGAAAGAAGATCTACTGCTTTTGGTATGGGTACTACTGCATCAGGTCGTCAAGCAACTGCTTTTGGTTATAGCACAACAGCCAGCGGTGAAAATTCCACAGCTTTTGGTAGTACCACCACTGCATCAGGCGGTGGTTCACTTGCCTTTGGTTTTAATACAAAAGCAGGTGGAGAAAATTCCGTTGCTTGGGGGGATGGCTCAAAGGTTATAAATTACCTTGAAGGTTATGGCGAAGTAGAAGTATTACTTTCTACCGAAGGCAGACCACTCGGTGAAAGGGGTAAGTATTATGTTGTTGATGGAACTGGAAACCCAATAAGTGGTGTAGGTTCTTTTGAATCAAGAACAGATGCTAATACGTGGATTCAAAATAAAAATGGTGGAGTATTACCAGGTCAAAGTTCAACAGCTTTTGGTAATAATTCAACAGTAAAAGCTAATAATGCTTTGGGTGCATTAGGTGGTACAGTTGAAATGTCAGCTAATAACTCTGCTGCTATTGGTGTTGGTTCATTAGTAGAAGCAGAAAACTCTTATGCAATTGGTAATAAAGCTCAAATTTCGGATACAGCAAGTAGCGGTTCAGTAGCATTAGGCGGACTTGAGGGTAATAATACTCAAATCAACAAAGCACAAAACGCTTTTGCAACCACAGGTGGCACAATCAATAGCGGTGCAAATTATGCAATTGCAATGGGTGGTACTGTTGATGGTGGCAAAATAAATGCTGTTGCAATTGGCAAAGGATCAAATGCTAAACATCAAGATAGCGTAGCTTTGGGTTCTAATAGTGTTACCAAAGATGGAACGATAGCGACAAAGGCGAAAGCTGATGGTGCAAGTATGCTTGAATTAAACGGTGCTAATTACACCAACCACGATTGGGCAAATCATTTGGCTGATATAGACTATGTGGTATCAGTTGGTAATCGTCAAATTCAAAACGTAGCCGCAGGTCGTGTATCTGCTGATAGTGATGATGCAATTAATGGATCACAACTATATGCTGCATATCAAGATTTGCAATGGCAGGCAAATGCTAGTGATGATGGTGGCGAATTTAGTGGAAGCATTACAACACCTGTAATCGGTGATTATGAAAACAGTGCCAATAAAGGCAAAGTTAATTATATTGCTGGTAGCGGTATTAAGATTACAGCATCTGAAAATGATGCCTTAAATCTGAAATTTGAAGTAAGAAAAGATATAGACCCAACACACACTGCCGGAAAAGTAAACAATCCATCTGATGCTGATAAATACTGGGATAGCAAACAAGTTACTAATGCTATCAATGATTCTGGTTGGATAGGTGCAGGTGGTCAAGGTGGTACGACAGAACTTATCAATCCAAGTGATACTGTAACATTCAATGGTAAAAATGGAATTAAAGTTACCGCAAGTGGTACCCAAATTGACATTGAAGACTTAAATAAAGTTACGAAAGGTAATAATATAACAGTTGAGTCGCAAGCAATTACTGGTGGTGGAACAAATTATGTGGTTCATGGAATGGATACCAAAGTTACAGCGACTGGTAAAGGTATTAGCATAGATCCTGCTGATCCTGATGACAAAGGTGTACGCAACTATGTAGTTAACAGCACAATTGATGGTGATAATAAATACATAACTGTATCGGATACTGGGATTATTTCTTTTGATGAAAGCAAGCTTCCGGCAGACAGTGACACTATCACAGAAGTTACGACAAGTGATTCGAATGTTGTGTTAACGTCTGATACGAGTGGTAATCCACATGTTTATGACATTGCTATTAACCCAAATCTTAACGTAACA
>JAFZMY010000124.1 GCA_017553165.1 Neisseriaceae bacterium | reverse complement strand
AAGGACACCAAAATGAGTGCTGGTTTAAAATTTCGTCAAGCGGTTCAAAACAACAATCCTTTGGCGATTGTGGGTTGTGTGAATGCTTATTTTGCACGGCTTGCCGAGCAGTCGGGCTTCCAAGCCCTTTATTTATCAGGCGGCGGCGTGGCGGCTTGTTCTTGCGGCTTGCCTGATTTGGGCATTACCACAATGGACGATGTTTTAACGGACGCTCGCCGCATTACCGACATTACCGACACGCCCTTATTAGTGGATATTGACACAGGTTTTGGCGGTGCGTTTAACATTGCACGAGCCATTCGTGCGTTTGAAAAAGCAGGTGTGGCGGCGGTGCATATTGAAGACCAAGTGGCTCAAAAGCGTTGCGGACACCGTCCGAATAAGGAAATTGTGTCGCAGGCGGAAATGGTTGATAGAATTAAAGCGGCAGTTGATGCACGGCGTAGTGATGATTTTGTGATTATGGCTCGCACAGACGCATTAGCACGCGAAGGCTTGCAAGCGGCGATTGATCGTGCCGCCGCATGCGTAGAAGCAGGGGCAGATATGATTTTCCCCGAAGCAATGACGGAATTGTCTATGTACAAAGCCTTTGCCGAAGCCGTGAAAGTCCCCATTTTGGCGAATATCACCGAATTTGGAGCAACACCCTTATATACGCAAAAAGAGTTGAGTGAGCAAGGCGTAAAAATGGTGCTGTATCCCTTGTCATCATTCCGAGCAGCGTCAAAGGCAGCGTTAAAGGTGTATCAAGCAATCGCCCAAAACGGCACACAAGAAAGTGTGATTGACATGATGCAAACTCGTGCGGAATTGTATGAACATTTAGACTACCACGCTTATGAACAAAAATTAGATGCTTTGTTTAAGCAACAATAATTGATTTTATGAATTAAACATCTTTCCGGCAGACTATCTAACTCATAACATAGTCTGCCGGAAACTTCTAAATGAAAGATAATCATGAAAAACATAATCTCGTTTATAGCAATATTATTGTTACCAACTTCATTTATTTTTGCCGATGAAAAAATGGATAGAGTTTTGGAAATAGACAAAATTTATGCCAACGACAAACATTATTTTGAGAATACTAATAATCGCAATTTAGTAACTATTTCTGCTGATTATTTAATTCCTGATTCAGGGCAAACACAACGCTTAACAAGGTACTATTTTGAAATAATAAACTCAATGCCAAAATTAAAAATGATAAAAGAATCATTTAATATAGGAAAACGCAATTTTTACCGTGAATATCTATATGATAAAAATGGAGAATTGCTTTTTTTCTACACGCAATTTGACCAGCGTTCATCTTCCTTGACTACCGAACACAATTGTTACTATCAAAATCGCCAAATAATTCATAGCAAATTAAGCAAAGGAATCAATCCCGATTCTTATTGTACAGGCTATTTACAAGAATCCATTAAACAAAATGTACTATTTCAAAAATATATGAATTTTCAAAAGAGAATTGAATAAACATATTCCGGCAGATTAATTTACCTATTAAAAACAGTCTGCCGGAACACTTGATAAATAAACTATTTCGATATGATAGTTTGAGAAAAAGCATAGATTGATTGTGGTATCATTGTGGCTATTTTAAAACTGTCAAAACAATTAATTGATAAGGGAATTTTATGGCAAATCAATTTGATGTCGCCGTGATTGGCGGAGGTCCAGGTGGATATGTTGCTGCGATTCGTGCAGCACAATTAGGTTTTAAAACTGTATGTATTGACGCTGGTAAAAACAAAGCTGGCGATGCACCTGCTTTGGGTGGTACTTGTTTGAATGTTGGTTGCATTCCATCAAAAGCATTATTGCAATCATCTGAACATTTTCACACATTAGCACACGAACTATCAGAACACGGCATAAGTGCGGGCAAACCCACTATTGACGTTGCCAAGATGATTGAACGTAAAGATGGCATTGTTACCAAACTCACCGGTGGCATTGCATTTTTATTCAAGAAAAACAAAGTAGAAAGCATACACGGCAAAGCAGCGTTTGCCGGTCAAGAAAATGGCAAATGGCTACTTAATATCGATAACGGACAAAACATTAGTGCCACCCATGTAATTGTGGCAACAGGTTCTATTCCACGCCCATTACCAAATGTTGAAGTGGATAACAAAACCATTTTAGATAACGTTGGAGCTCTTAACCAAACATCTATTCCTAAAAAATTATGTCTAATAGGCTCTGGCGTAATTGGTTTGGAAATGGGTTCAGTATGGAATCGCTTGGGTAGCGAAGTAACCGTTTTAGAAGCTCTGCCTAACTTTATGCCGATGGCAGATGCTCAATTAGCAACCGAAGCTTTCAAAGTATTCACCAAAGAACAAGGTTTGAATATTCTATTAGGCGTAAAAATCGATGCGGTGAAAAACAACGGCAAAAATGTTGAAGTTACCTTTAATGTAGATGGCAAATCACAAACTCAAACCTTTGATAAATTAATCGTTGCAATCGGTCGCATTCCAAATACTGACGGTTTGAATGCCGAAGCTGTTGGTTTAGCCAAGAATGAACGTGGCTTTATCGAAGTTGATGATGAATGTCGCACTAACTTGCCAAATGTTTGGGCAATTGGCGATGTGGTACGTGGTCCAATGTTGGCACACAAAGCCAGCGAAGAAGGCGTTGCCGTAGCAGAACGAATTGCAGGACAAAAGCCTCACGTTAATTTAGATATTATTCCAGCAGTGGTATACACCACCCCAGAAATGGCATGGGTTGGCAAAACCGAAGAACAATTAAAGTCTGCCGGAATCGAATATCGTAAAGGACAAAGCACTTTTGCAGCCAACGGACGTGCATTGGGATTGGGGCAAGCCAAAGGTTTTGTCAAAATGTTAGTTGATGATAAAACCGACCGTATCTTGGGCGTACACATGATAGGACCAATGGTGTCGGAATTAATCAGCGAAGCAGTAGTGGCAATGGAATTTTCAGCAAGTGGCGAAGATATTGCACGCATTATCCACGCCCACCCTACTCTATCCGAAGTTATCCACGAAGCAGCATTAGCAACTGATAAACGTGCACTGCATGGATAATTACTTAAATTAAGTAGGTGATATAAAAAAGTCTGCCGGAAAAGTTTATATAAGCTTTCCGGCAGACTTATTTTTTGATATGCAAAAGTTTGTTGAAGCAAACCAACTCTGGTTATTTTTGCTATCAATCGACTATAATTTAAACATTTATTAAACATTGGAAATAAAAACATGTCGGTGTATACATCGGTTAGTCGCAATGAATTAAGTGAGTTTCTACAAAATTATGACTTGGGAAATCTTATAGACTATCAAGGCATATCAGGTGGCATCACCAATACCAATTACTTTATCAATACTGAAAACGGACGTTTTGTGCTGACCTTGTTTGAAAGTCTTAAACAAGATGAAATTCCATTTTTTATGAATCTTAAAGCACACCTTAATCAACATAATGTTGCATGTCCTAACCCAGTACCCCAAAAAAGTGGTGGATATGTAGGAAAATTATGTGGCAAACCTGCATCAATAATTAGCTGCCTTAATGGAAAAGACGTTGATCATCCTAATGAACAACAATGTTATGCAACCGGTGCAATGTTGGCTAAAATGCACCTTGCTACTAATGATTTTGCTGAAAAAATGCACGATACACGTGGGATTTCATGGTTAAAAGAGTCTGCCGGAAAACTTTCCGGCAGACTTTCAAACACTGACAATCAATTATTGCAACAATACGTAGATAGCATTCAAAAACTTGATTCTAATTTGCCAAATGGCATTATTCATGCAGATTTATTTCGCGACAATGTATTGTTGTATAACGATGAAGTTGCTGGTTTTATTGATTTTTACTACGCTTGTAACGGCATATTTATCTACGACCTTGCAGTTGCCCTAAACGATTGGACACGTTGCGATGCAAATAACACACTTGATAGCACACGCTATACTGCCATGTTATCCGGTTATGAAAGTGTAAGAAAATTAACTATTGCAGAAAAAAATGCTTTGCAAACTGCTCATTGTGCTGCTGCAATACGTTTTTGGGTATCACGTTTATTAGATTTTCATTTTCCAACAGAAGGTGAATTAACCTTTATTAAAAATCCAGATGTATTTCGAGATTTGTTAAAATACGTATCTTCAACAGACTTTTTTAATAACATTAAGGATTGAATCATGAAAAACAAATTGTTACCGATGTTAATGTTGTTAGCATTAAGTTCATACACCATGGCAAGCGATAGTTGCGAACGCTATACCACATCTTATGATAGAACCTATTGTAAATCAAAACTTTTTGTTGAATCAGATAAAGAACTTAACGAAGTTTATAAAAGTTTAAGAAAAAATATCCCATCTAATGTAAGCGAAAAATTAAAACAAACACAACGCGAATGGATGAAATATCGCGATAACAAATGCGAAACCCAACCTGGAACTATCAACGTTGATTGCAATTACCAAGTAAATAAAGAACGCACCGAATACTTACGCGACCGCTTACGTGAATGTAAAACAGGCGTTTGCGATAACAATGCCGTTTCTCGTCAAAGTTGGTAAATAAAAAAGAGTAAGTTTATGAACATAAAACGCTTATTATATTTTCCGGCAGTGTTGTTTATAAACTTTACCTTTGCACAACCTATAATCGTATTAGATGCAGGACATACTCCCGAAGCTGCCGGAGCTTTGGGAGCAAAAGGAATTTACGAAGTAGAATATAACGACCGTTTTGTTGCCGAACTCAAACCGCAATTAGAAGCAATTGGCTATAAAGTCATATTAACAAGAAATCCTGAACAAAACATCTCACTACAACAACGAGCAAGAATTGCCAATCAACTTAATGCCGATTTATTTCTCTCCATTCATCATGATTCAACTCGTGAAAAATATTTAGTTCAAACCACTGTTGATAATCTTCCGGCACAACGCACTATTGAACCATTTAGAGGATTTTCTGCATACGTTTCCAATAAAAATGGTTCTCCATTTTCATCATATTGTTTTGCCGAAAATTTAACTAAACAAATCTTGCCATTAGGTAGAGCACCAGCCCTATACCATACCGATCCTATCAAGGGTGAAAATCGCCCTTTATTAAATAAAGAATACGGAATTTATCGCTATGATAATTTGGTAGTGTTACGTTCAACCCAAGTTCCGGCAGTGTTATTAGAAATTGGAGTAATTCCAGATGAAGAAGATGAGGCATGGGTGAGTAACTCACAAAACCGCCACAATATGCAGCAAGCAATTGTGCGTGCAGTTGCCAATTATCAAGATAACTGCATCAAACCATATTCAATTGATTAATTATTTTTTAAAACGTAAAAAACATGGCAAAAATAAAAACTCAATATCAATGCACAGAGTGTGGCGGCGTAAGCTTGCAATGGCAAGGCAAATGTTCACACTGTGGACAATGGAATACTTTGGTTGAAAGTCTGCCGGAAAATATTGCAGATAACCGTTTTCAATCTTGGACTGGGCAAACGGCAAAGGTTCAAGAATTATCACAAGTTAGTGCGGAAGAAACTCCACGTATATCTTGCTCTATGAGTGAGTTAGACCGTGTATTGGGTGGCGGATTAGTTGCAGGTGCGGTCGTATTATTAGGTGGAGACCCTGGCATAGGAAAATCCACCTTGTTGCTACAAATACTCGCCCGTATGGCTCAAAACAAAGCAAGTGTGTTGTATGTTTCTGGAGAAGAATCAGCTTCACAAGTCGCATTGCGTGCTCAACGTTTGGATTTAATTGTTGATGGCGTAAAACTTTTGCCAGAAATTCGTCTTAATGCAATTATGCAAACCCTAAAAAATGAAAAACCAGCCGTTGCAGTAATCGATTCCATTCAAACCATTTATTCAGAAGAAATAAACTCTGCACCAGGTTCAGTATCGCAAGTAAGAGAATGTGCCGCTCAATTAACTCGAATTGCCAAGCAATCTGGCATCACCATTATTTTGGTAGGACACGTTACCAAAGACGGTGCAATTGCAGGACCAAGAGTGTTAGAGCATATTGTTGATACGGTTTTATATTTTGAAGGCGATAGCCATTCTAACTATCGCATGATTCGTGCAATTAAAAATCGTTTTGGTGCTGCCAATGAATTGGGTGTTTTTGCAATGACAGATAAGGGCTTAAAAGGGGTTGCCAACCCTTCGGCAATTTTCTTATCTGGTTATCGTGATGATGTAGCTGGTTCTTGTGTAATGGTAACTCAAGAAGGCACACGCCCTATTTTGGTTGAAATTCAGGCGTTGGTAACTGATTCTCATGGTTTTACGCCGAAACGTTTAACTGTTGGATTAGACCAAAATCGTTTATCTATGTTGTTGGCAGTATTATTTAGACATGCAGGTATTGTTTGCTTTGACCAAGATGTGTTTCTTAATGCGGTAGGCGGAGTGAAAATTTTAGAACCTGCAACCGATTTAGCAGTGTTATTAGCAATGGTCAGTGCTTTTAGAAATAAAACACTGCCGGAAAAAACTGTTGTTTTCGGAGAGATTGGTTTATCCGGAGAAGTTCGTCCAGTAGCACGTGGACAGGAGAGATTGAAAGAAGCGGAAAAATTAGGGTTTAAAAACGCCATCATACCAGTAGCAAATCTACCTAAAAATCTTAAAGACTTTTCCAAAATTAAGCTTTATGACGTACACAACGTAGCAGAAGCAGTGGATATTGCTTTTAATTATTAAGAATACACATTGTCCACTAAACATTTTTTATATAAAAACTTCTGCAAAACTCGTCATTGACTAATTTTACGTAATAACACTTCTTGATTTTATGAGATTGAAAATTTCCGTTGGCACGACCTACGCCACAATTGGGCAAGTTGGTTAATTCAACGAGGTGTCCTACTTGCCGCCTTACAAGAAAACAAAACTTATTTTTTACGAAGTAAAAAATCTTTTGCGAATGAAATGAGTAAAAGAAACCCCTGCAAAACTGGCAGATATGAGCATAGTTCGAGGCATAGTAGCACATAAAAACGAATACATAACAAATAGTTAGTCGAGTTTCTCGAGCAACGCAACCGTACGAAATATGCCGCAGATGCCAATTTTGCAGGGGTTTATAAAAGAATTGCAAAGTAATTAGCCCCCTGCAAACCCCTTACTGAAACAAAAATTTAATCCTACCGTAGGGTGGGACAACACAACCCACCAAAACGCAGTATGAGTTAATCAATTGTATTTTAACAACTTTTTATTCCGCCATATCGTACGGTTGGTGGGCAAGAATGCCCACCCTACGGCGTTTCTTTTTCAAAAATTAGGTTTTGCAGGGGTTTCAATTAAGTTGAAGTTTCAGCGTAAGCTAAATGGGCGGTTGGGAAACGCCGAGTATGGTGCAACGCTACTCTCACCTTGCTCCTAAACACTTGCATAAACATTCTGCTTTACTTAATGATTGCTTGTTATAAATGGTAAAAACACCGCCAAAACCGTTGCTATTACTTACTTTGCCACAACAAGGCACAAGGAGTTTTAAAATCTTGTGAACAAAAAAAATAAAAACGGCTTGTAAGCCGTTGATTTTATTGAATGGTGCCCAGGGTCGGACTCGAACCGACACACCTTGCGGCGGGGGATTTTGAGTCCCCTGCGTCTACCAATTTCGCCACCTGGGCAGGTTTTGAAAGATGTGCATTATACATAGTTATTTAGAATAAATGCAACACCTTTTTAATATATTTTGCATATAAAATTGATTTATAAGATTTTTATTTTATAAAAATAGCCTGAAATAAATTCTTTATCAAAATATTTCAGGCTATACGTGCAATTTATTACTCGCCGAAATACCAGAATTTAGCCACCCACAAGGCGGATACAATCCATACCATAACAGGCACTTCGCGAGCTTTGTTGCATAGAGCTTTGACTACGGCATAAGAAATAAAGCCCATTGCAATGCCGTTTGCAATTGAGTAAGTAAATGGCATAAAGGCGATGGTTAAAAAGGCAGGAGCGGCTTCGGTTAAATCGTTCCAATCGATTTCCAAGCAACTTTTCATCATTAAAATGCCAACAAAAATCAAGGCAGGAGCAGTTGCTATGGCTGGAACGCTTTTTACCAAAGGCGAAAACCATAATGCAAATAGGAATAATACGCCCACCACAATAGCAGTTAAACCTGTTTTACCACCAGCAGCCGCTCCTGCTGCGGATTCTACATAGGCTGTAACCGATGAAGTGCCTAATGCAGAACCTGCCACAATCGCTGTTGAATCGGCGAGTAAGGCACGGTTCAAATGAGGCAAATTGCCTTGTTTATCTAATAAACCTGCACGATGAGCAACACCTATCATTGTGCCTGTACTGTCGAATAAATCAACTAAAAAGAACACAAAAATTACGCTTAATAATTCAGCAGTAAAAAGATTTTTAAAGTCCATTTGCATAAAAGTTGGTGCAAGCGATGGAATTTCACCAACTATGCCGTGAAACTTTGCATCACCAATATGGAAAATAATTGCCAATACGGTGATGGTTAAAATGCTGATAATAATCGCCCCACGCACACGCAAACGGTCTAATGCTACGATAATGAAAAAACCTAATAGAGACAGCAATACAGCAGGTGATTTAATATTGCCCAAAGTAAGCAATGTTTTGGGGTGATCAACCACGATGTTGGCACTTTCCATACCAATTAGCGTTAAAAACAAGCCTATTCCTGCCACTATGGCAAATTTTAAAGATTGCGGAATGCCGTCAATAATTGCCTTACGCACTCCTGTGAGACTAAATATTACAAACACAATGCCTGATACGCACACCGCAGCCAAAGCTACTTGCCACGGAATTTTCATATTTAAACATACAGTGTAGGTAAAATAAGCGTTTAAGCCCATACCAGGTGCTAACGCAATCGGATAATTTGCCACCAAGCCCATTAAAATACAACCAAAGGCAGACGCAATGCAGGTTGCCACAAAAACGGCATCTTTATCCATTCCTGTATCGCCTAAAATCGATGGATTAACGATGATAATATAACTCATCGCTAAAAAAGTGGTGAGTCCTGCCAACAATTCCACACGCACCGAAGAATTGTTTTCGGAAATTTTGAAGATTTTTTCAAGTAAAGAAGAAGAATTACTCATGATTATTTTTCGCTGCAATGATAAAAAAACAAGGTATTATAAGACAAAATAAGTAATTATTACACTGACTTAAAATTACATTTCCATAAAAAACAACACTGCCGGAAAACATTTTATAGCAAGATTTATTCATTTTATTGGAATGCAATATTTTTAAATGACTACATACTTTGCCAAGTTGTAATTTTTGCGATAGACTTTCAATTATTTTGACATTGGTAAGGCACAAAACATGAAAACAACTTCCATTCTTACTGCTGTAACATTAACCGCTTTGTTAAGTGGTTGTGGTTTGTATTCTTTCCAAAATTCGCATTACGGCAAATTGCCTACCAACACCACTACTACTGCTAATCAGCCGCAAGAATTACGTCCTGTTACTACACAAAGCTATCAATTAGCAGATTCTCACTGGTCTGATGTGCAAAAGATTCGCAACGAAGCAACTCGTCTATCTGGCGAAGTTGGTAGTGGCACAATTACCAAAGTGCAAGCGGCACAATATTTAAATCGTTTTCGTTTGAATTTAGTTGGTAATAATCCAGTTGACGATCATATTTATGAAGTTTATTTACGTTCTGCGGTAAGCAGTCAATCAGGGCAAATTAGCACTGCCCAATCCAAACAATTAATTCAAACTGCATTAGAAGCATGGCAACAGTCTTGGCCTACAATGTCGAATAAACCAGCTAATCCTGCGTTTACTAATTTCTTGTTGCAGACTATGGGTATGTCCCCTTTGCAATAATTGTGCTTTTATTGCAAGCTGTTTAAAATTAACCCAAGTCTGCCGGAAAATTATTTATAGCAGGAGGTTAAGACCCAAAGCAGACAAGGCAGGGAGTTGCAGACAGTATTAAATGATACGGCAAGTTGATACTTTCACTGGCTGGTTTTGGTATGAACCTACTAATAAAACAAGCTTTCCGGCAGACTTTTATATTTTATTTATCAATAAACTATATCAAGATAATATAATCAATGCACTTTCAAACCCAACATTTTCCACTGATAATTATATTAATTGCATGGACTATTTTATTCTTCGTGCTATCAATAGCTTATCGTGCACTTAAAAAATCACCGCCATCTTCCGATAGCGTTATCGTGTCCTGTGTACTTTTGGCATTGTTATGGGGTTTGCATGTTAATTTATCATCTGGCATGTCTGCCGGAATGCACTATCATTTATTAGGCGGAGTATTAATACTGCTAATAACTGGCTTACCAATGGCAATATTTTTATTAACTTCTGCTAACGTAATTTATGCTGCTTTATTTCAAACTCCATCAGATATATTGGTTACACCTATATATGCAATTGTAGTATTAATCCCAGTACTATTTATTGGTACATCTTCTTTATTATTAGCACGATTGAAATTACCACATCATTTATTTATCTTTATATTTATTAATGCTTTTTTTACGGCTGCATTAAGCATGATTACCGGTGGAGTATTATCATTATGGGTGCAAGATTTAATATTAGCTTATCCCAAAGAAGTACTATGGAAACAATCTTTTCCAGTGTTATTTTTATTATCATGGGGCGAAGCATTTTTTACCGGAATTATCACTTCAATAATGATTTCATTTGCACCTAATTTGCTATATTATTATAGCGATGAGATATATTTACCCAAAAGAAAGTCTTTATTCTAAATATTATAGTCTGCCGGAAAAGTTTATATAAAACAATCAATCACTTGGTAAATTTGAATATTTCATACGTTTTTTAATTATATTAGATTTATTACGTAATTTTTTATTATTTAGATGATTTTGATAATAAACAGGATTAGTTGCCATTGATGCTAAAAATGAAGATTCATTAGCATTTAATGCTGATGCTGGTTTATGATAATAATTGTTAGCCGCTGCTTCTGCACCATAAATGCCATCTCCCCATTCAATAATATTAAGATATAAAGTTAAAATTCTATCTTTATCAATAGTGGCTTCCATTAATGCGGTAAGCCATGCTTCTTCTGCTTTACGTATAAATGTTCGCGATGGAATTAAAAACAAATTTTTTGCTGTTTGTTGGCTAATAGTTGAGCCACCTGCTTTAATTTTTCCGCTTTTAAGATTTTTTTTCCATGCTGATTGTATACCTTGCCAATCAAAACCTTTATGTATAGAAAATTGTGAATCTTCTGCTGCAATCATGGCTTTTTTTAAATAAATTGATATATCATCATAAGCAACTGGACAATAATCTAATTGAATATCATCACGTCCTAATAAACGTTCATACATAAATATTGTTTTATGTGGAAATACAGTACGATAGCACAATATCCCACCATAAAACATCATATTTATGCCAAATAGTAATGCAATAATCATTGAAAAAATATATTTTAATTTGTACATTACCAAACTCTTATTAATTTGATTTACGCAAATGATTTAATACTTCTTCTGTATTAGGCATAAATCCACGCCATAACGAATACGAAACCGCAGCTTGATTTACCAACATGCCTAAACCATCAAATGTATTATTACAACCTAATTGCTGTGCGAAATGCAAAAAATGAGTTAAATCATTAGAATACATCATGTCATAAACAAATTTCGCTTGTGCTAATACTTGTTCTGGAATTTGTGGTAATTGTCCATTAAGAGATGCAGATGTGCCGTTTATAATTAAATCGAATACTTGATTATTTAATTCAGTTGCAGATATGGCATCGCATGAAAAAATTTTGGCTAAATTTTCTGCTTTTTCCATAGTGCGATTGTGAATAAAAATTTTAGCCCCACTTTGTTGTAAAGGAGCAATCACACCACGTGTCGCACCGCCTGCACCTAAAATTAATACTTTGTCCGTGCTATGCAGGGCATTTTTATTTTGTAAATCCATCACAAGCCCTACCCCATCGGTATTATCGCCACGCCAGCCTTGTGGCAGTTTGATTAAAGTATTCACCGCACCGGCAAGTTTTGCTCTTTCACTTAATTCGCAACAGATGTCAAATGCTTCTTCCTTACATGGCACGGTAACATTTGCTCCAAGACCTCCATCTTGTTCAAACTGTTGCAAACTAATAGATAGTCTGCCGGAAACCAAACGTCTCTCATAGATAATTTCTATATTTTCCTGACGTGCAAACAAATTATGAATTTCAGGAGAACGACTATGGGCAATAGGATTGCCAAACACTGCATATAGATTTTTACTCATCTTGTATTTAAAACAATTCACTTGATAAAGTGTAAAGATAAAAGCAAACAATCAATATTGCAAGCAAAGCTTGACTACCAACCTCATACCAATAGAAAATATAAGCATATAAAACACGTTTAACCATATATTTTTTACTATGTACGAACTTTTATCGCAACTATCTGTTTCTGCGATTTTATTATTGTTTTTATCTTTATTTTTGGTACTGTTTTTTGAATTTATCAACGGTTTTCATGACACTGCCAACGCTGTTGCTACGGTTATTTACACCCAAGCAATGCAGCCGTGGCACGCTGTCATTTTGGCTGGTTTTTGCAATTTCTTGGGGGTATTAACTGGCGGTTTAGCGGTGGCGTATGCCATTGTTAATCTCTTACCGGTTGATTTGCTGACTTCCGGTGATAGTAGGCATTTGATTGCTATGATTTTTGCCATTTTGTTAGGGGCTATTGTCTGGAATTTAGGCACTTGGTATTTTGGTTTGCCGGCTTCAAGTTCACATACTTTGATTGGTGCAATTATTGGAGTGGGGTTAACTCATGCACTGATGACCAAAGCTTCACTTACGCAAGGGCTAAATTGGAGTAAAGCAATTGACGTTGGTTTATCCTTGCTATTTTCGCCTTTGTGCGGTTTTTTAGTGGCAGGGGCAATGTTAATGGGGATTCGTTATTTTATTCCGCATGGCAATATTCACCAGACTCCCTATTTACGTAGTGGCGTAAAAGGTAAAAAACACCCTCCTTTCTGGACGCGTTTTTTATTAATTATTTCGGCAGGTAGTGTAAGTTTTGCACATGGTTCAAATGATGGACAAAAAGGTGTTGGTTTAATGATGCTAACTCTTTTGTGTTTGATGCCAACTTATTTTCTTGTCAATACGCAAACCGAAGCTTACTACTGGGAAAGAGCACAATACGCATCACAACAATTAACAACATTCGCAAACAATAATCAAACTTGGATTAATCAACAATTTCCGCGTGATAATCTGGTTAATGAAGAACATTGCCAAGTTGCCGATATTCAATTACATGCCCAAAATCTTCAACGCACTTTGGTTAGCAATTTTGACGTTGCTGCTATGAATAATGCACAACGTTGGCAGTTACGCCGTGATTTGTTATGTATGAGTGCTACCGTTAAAAAATTAATGGCATCACCACAAACAGATAGTTCGCAAAAACAATATCTTAAACAGCTACATCAAGATTTTGTTCGTCCAGTGGAATATGCTCCATTATGGGTTATTATTGCGATTGCGTCTGCTTTGGGTTTAGGGACTATGGTAGGTTGGCAACGTGTAGTAAAAACCATAGGTGAAGGCATCGGACGTTCTCACATGACATACGCACAAGGAGTTTGTGCACAATTGACTACTGCTTTAAGTATTGCTGCTGCTAATTTATTTGGTTTGCCAGTATCCACCACTCAAATTTTATCCAGTGCTGTTGCAGGTACTGCGGTTGCTAATCGTTCTGGTTTGCAAAAAAGCACTATTCTCAATATTGTGTTAGCGTGGTTATTCACTTTCCCAATTGCAATGTTATTGGCAGGTTTATTCTACTTTTTGATTACACGCATATTGTAATTTATTGAATTAATTAATGTTTTTATGAAAAATTATCAAATTTCTCTTGCTGTACACGATTTATTATTACAAATCTTTGCCGATCGTTTCGATATTAATTTAGCTGATTTTGTTGTTTTACAAATCAATAATGTGAATTTAGGTTATTTGAATCAAACATTTGCCAAGCACTTGCAACAAGATTTATCACACAAATTACAAATACAAAATAACACATTCAATCTAATCGTAAATAATTGGCAAGAAGCAGCAGACTTACTGCAAGATGTCGCATATCAGTGGCATGAAAAAGGCATTTATGATGGCTGGCGTAATGAAAAATTTGCAGTAACTCACCCTAACGGAGAAGTTTTGTTTGCATTAGAACGTTCCGCATTTCGTCCTTTGGGATTATTGAGTCATGCAATTCACATCAACGGTTATATTGAAAAAAACAATACGCTCATGTTTTGGATTGGCAAACGCAGTCCCAAAAAAGTAATTGCTCCCAATAAATTGGATACATTGGTAGGCGGAGGTGTTGCTAATGGCGAAAGCATACACAATGCCATGATACGTGAAGGATTCGAAGAAGCAGGTCTGCCGGAAAACTTATTAAATCATGCAGAAGTTAGTGGTTGTCATATGAGTTTGCGAAAAGTCCATCGTGGTTTGCATCGTGAATATATTCACATTTTTGATCATCGCCTACCTGATGACTTTATTCCGCAAAATCAAGATGGAGAAGTCTCTGATTTTATCCTAATGAATGTTGATGAAATAACTCAACAAATCATAGCTAATAATTTTATGAATGATGCTGCTCTTGCCTTGCTCGCCACTTTTAATCGCATGGGATTTTTACTTGACAACCATAAACTAACTCAATGGATAAATTCAAACAATTACAATATAGTCAAACAATAAATTAAAACTTTTCCGGCAGACTATTTATGTTTACAATAAACTCATTACCTTTGGGATTAAAGCTAATTTCTACCCAACAATATCCTGATACACGTGGCAATAATTTTGAATTATGGCGACAAGAAACACTGCCGGAAATTAACTTTGTACAAGAAAATATCAGTCATTCAGTTTACGGTGTAATACGTGGGCTACATTTTCAGAAGAAGAATCCGCAAGGCAAGTTAATTAGTGTATTATTCGGAAATATATGTGATATTGCTTTGGACATTAGACGCGATTCACCGACATTTGGACAAATCCATCGCGAAATTTTAGATGCTAATAAACCTTGCTGTTTATGGATTCCACCTGGATTTGCACATGGTTTTTCGGTATTGAGTGAAAACGCAATCGTGCTATACCGCATGACAGAATACTATAATCCTGATGATCAAGGCTGTATTAAATGGAACGACCCATCACTCAATATAGATTGGGGCATAACCGAACCAATTTTATCCGACAAAGATAAAAACGGTATTTACCTGAAAGACTATTCACTATGAGAATATTAATTACTGGTTCACGCGGACAAATCGGACAATGCTTACGCAAAGTACTGCCGGAAGACTGGGAACTAATTGCCACAGATTCTAAAACCTTAAACATTACTCAATTCGAAAACGTTGAAAACATGGTATCCGTTTTTCAACCAGATGTTTTAGTAAATACCGCAGGTTACACCGATGTAGTTGCTGCCGAAACTGATGCAGAACGTGCATTCGCCATCAATGCACAAGGAACTTTGAATTTAGCACGTGCCGCTAAAAAACATGGAGCACGTATGCTCCATCTATCCACCGATTATGTATTTGACGGCAAGAAAACCACACCATACACCGAAAGCGATATTCCTAATCCGCTAAATATATACGGACAAAGCAAACTTATCGGTGAGCTAATGGCTCTATCATTTAATCCTAATACTTTGATTATTCGTACATCAGGAGTATTTGGTGATCATGGTAATAATTTTGCACGTAGCATTTTGCAAAAAGCTCGTAATAATGAAAAAATCCAAGTAGTAAACGATCAAATCTGCTGCCCTACTTACGCATTTGATTTGGCAATCACTATGGTAACCATAATTAAAGATTATCCAGAATTACAAGGATTACAACACTTTACAGGCAATGAAGCATTAAGCTGGTATGATTTTGCCCATAAAATCCTAACGCTTGCCAAATTAGATACCTCACTATTAGAAGCCGTAAATAGCGATAATGCACAAGTATCACGCCCAGCATATAGTGTATTAGCATCGGAAAATCAATTAGAATTATATGCACGTAGCTTGGAAAGTGCGATTATCAGCACAGTAGAAGAGATGGCATGACTTGAATTTTATAGTTAAGACTCCATTTAACTTGCAATTTTAATTTAAACAGCGAGAAATTTATGACCGAACAAACTCAAAATCCCAATCCAGAAGAACAAGTGGAAACCACTGAAAACATCGAAACAACTCCAACAATTGAATCATTGCAAGAAGAAATTGCACAATTACAAGCACAATTGAAAGACGAGCAATTACGTGCATTAGCTGCCAAACAAAACATTGAACGCCGCCACGCCGAAGAATTGCAAAATGCTCACAAATTTGCCGGCACCGCTTTTGCCAAAGAAATGTTGCCAATCAAAGACTTTTTGGAAATGGCACTACAAGACACCAGTGGCAATTTTGACGCACTTAAAACCGGTGTAGAAATGACGTTAAAACAATTAGTTAATGCTTTTAATGCCGTACATATTGTCGAAATAAATCCAATTGGACAAACATTCGACCCTAATCTTCACCAAGCCATGAAAACCGAAGAAAACGACAGCGTAGAACCCAATACAGTTATCGCTGTTATGCAAAAAGGCTACACTCTAAATGACCGTATTTTACGTCCAGCATTAGTGGCTACATCTATTGCAAAACTTTAAAATTATTAATACTTAATTAATGCTTTCCGGCAGACTTATAATTAATTAATAACTCTGCCGGAAAGGTTTGTTATTGATTTATTTCGTTATATATTTTCTGTAAAAATAATAAACGTTCCATTGGATATTCACCTTCCTGTGCAGCTGTTTTAATTGCACAATTAGGTTCATTACGGTGAGTGCAATTATGAAATCGGCATTTACCTAAAAATTCTCGCATCTCCGGAAAATAATTAGCCAATTCATGATTTTTCAAATGATGTAATCCAAATGACTGAATTCCAGGTGAATCAATTAAAGTAGTAGTATTATCTATATTAAATAAACGAGTATGAGTTGTAGTATGGCAACCAGTTTCTTTGGCAGAAATATCACCAACTCTTGCTATTTGTTCTCCTAATAAGGCATTAGTTAAAGTTGATTTACCAACCCCAGATTGACCAATTAATAAATTACATTTACCTCTCATTTTCTCACGTACTATATCAATATTACCTAATGCACTAATATAAATTATTGGAGTGCTTAATAAATTTATATATTTTTCCCATATATCATGATTATTATCAGGCAAATCATTTTTATTCACAATTAACACTGCCGGAATATTAGCAGCCACAGTTGCTAAAATAGTACGTTGAATTAAATCATGATTAGGAATAGGAATTACCGCTGCAATGATAAAGACTTGATCAACATTAGCTGCTAATAATTTTGATTTACGAATATCCTGACGAAATAAAATATTATTACGTGGAAGATAATCTTCAATAACAGCTTGATTATCATTAAGTTGCTGAATATGAACTCTATCACCACAAGCAAAATCAGTACGTTTTTTACGCGTATTCGCTTGTAATAACAAACCATCATCAGTTTTAACAACAAAACGCCTACCGTAATCCTCTACTATGGTTGCAATTGTTATCATATTAAGTCTGCCGGAAAACTTATATTATATTGTTTTAAGATACAAGCAAATTCATTCTGAATTTCCTTTAATGCCAATTCATTATCCGCTTCAAAACGCAATACTAAAACCGGAGTTGTATTTGATGCTCTAATCAAACCAAAACCATTTTCATATTCCACACGTAAACCATCAATTGTAATAACTTCTTTTGCTTTTGGAAATTGTGCATTTTTCTGCAATTGATTAATAATTGCATGATTATCACCCTCTTTTTCCATAGCAATATTAATTTCTGGTGTAGAAAAAGCATTGGGTAGATTATTTAATATTTCACTTGGATTATTATATTGTGATAATATTTCCAAAATTCTACAACCAGCATATAAACCATCATCAAAACCAAACCATCTTTCCTTAAAAAACAAATGTCCGCTCATTTCACCTGCCAATATGGCATTATGCTCTTTAATTGCTGCTTTAATAAAACTATGTCCAGTTTTACATAAAATTGGCAGACCACCATTTTCTTGAATAACTTGTTTTAATAAACGTGAGCATTTAACATCAAAAATAATTTTGGCATTTTTTTGCCTTGCCAAAATATCTTTGGCAAATAACATCAACTGACGATCTGGATAAATAATATTGCCATTCTTTGTTACCACTCCTAAACGGTCGCCATCACCATCAAATGCCAATCCTATTTCACAATCACTTGTTTTTAATATATTTTGTAAATCATTTAGATTTTCTGGTTTCGCAGGGTCTGGGTGATGATTAGGGAAGTTTCCATCAACTTCACAAAATAACTCTACCACATCAGCACCAATTGCAGTAAAAAGCTGTTTAGCAAACGCACCTGCAATTCCATTGCCAGCATCAATAGCAACTTTTATAGGACGTGTAAGTTGAATATCTTTACTAATATATTGAATATAATCATCAGCAATATCAATAATATTTAATCTGCCGGAAATATTTTTTTGCAAGAAATTTTGTTGTTGAATACGATGTAACAAAGCTTGTATTTTATCACCAGCATAAGTCTCACCTGCCAACATTATCTTAAAACCATTATAATCAGGAGGATTATGACTACCAGTAATCATTATTCCAGAACCATTAGTGCGAGTATGTGCGGTGTAATATAAAATAGGAGTTGTAACAGCTTTGATTAACAAAACATTAATTCCAGCAACTAATAACTCTTTACTAATGATTTCAGATAATCTTGTACCAGATAAACGACCATCGTATCCTAATGCTATAGAGTCTATATTAAGCGATATAGCCTCTGATGCAATAGCACGTCCAATCAAAGAACAAGCTTGTTCTGTAAGAGTTTTATCAACAATCCCACGAATATCGTAAGCCTTAAAAATTTCAGGTGCAATCATAATATTTTTCTTTTCTATCAAGTTTTGCATGAATCTCAATAAGTTACAATAACGTAACTACCAATATTTTGCAAAGGGTTAAATCTACCGTAAAGTAATAAATAATTTTCCGGCAGACTTAAAAATATACAATTAATCATAAATTTATGTACACTTTTCATTTTACTTTATTACTTTTAAGCAATCGTAAAGCATTACAAACAACCAGTAATGAGCTACACGCCATTCCCAAAGCTGCAACTGCCGGACGTGCATAGCCTAATGCTGCAATTGGAATTGCAATAATATTATACGATAATGCCCAATAAATATTTTCTTTAATAATTAACATAGTGCGTTTTGCAGTATTAATAGCGTGCGTTAGTGTAAATAAATTACGATTCATTAAAACCATATCACTACCTGCACGTGAAATATCTGCACCACTGTGCATGGCTATCGAAACATCTGCTTGTGCTAATACTGGTGCATCGTTTACTCCATCACCAACCATTAATACTTTACGTCCCTTTTGTTGCAATTGTTGTACATATAGTAATTTATCTTCTGGTGAAGATTGATAACGGATATTAGTAATATTAAGCTGTTGTGCTAATTGTTCTACTGCATCTTTACCATCTCCACTTAATAAGTGAATGTCTAATGACATTTGTTTTAATTTTTCAATTGTTTGGTAGGCGTTATCTTTAAGTGTATCTGTTAATTGGAAAAATGCTTGAAATCCATCTTCGTTTCCTAATGCAATGGTAGTTGTACCATTTGATGCAGTATTTAATGTATTAGGGATTTCACCTGAAAGTTCAGATACATATGATAAATTACCAATTCTCCATTCTGTATTGGAGATTTTAACAGACATGCCTTGTCCTACTACATTATGCAAATCACTTGTATCGATTTCTTGTTTATAGTCCGCATATTTAGATAATAATGCTGTTGCAATTGGGTGTTCTGAACGAGTTTCCATAGCACAAACAATTGCACCAATTTCTTTTTCGTCAACACTGCCGGAAATAATAGTTTGTTGTACTTTTAGTTTTCCTTCGGTGAGTGTTCCTGTTTTATCAAAAATTACATCATCTATTTTTGATAATATTTCTACAGCACTACTATTTATAGTTAATATACCATTTGATGATAGATTTCCGGCAGATGCAACTAATGCTGTTGGAGTTGCAAGTGATAATGCACATGGACAAGTAATTACTAATAATGAAACACTTATCCATAAAGCTCTATTGGCATCTGCATAAACACACCAAATTAAAAAAACTAAAACTGTTACTATTAAAAGAGATGCTACAAAAATAGAAGCATAGCGGTCAGCTATTTGAGCTATTTTAGGTTTTTGCGATAAAGTTTTATCTAAAAGACGAATAATTGAACCTAAACGTGTATTATTACCAATTTTATCTACACGCATAATTAATGGGCTACTCATATTAAGAGTTCCAGCAGTGATGGTATGTCCGATTGTTTTGAAAATTGGCATACTTTCGCCAGTTAGCATTGATTCATTGACTTCACTTTCTCCAGAAATAATTTCACCGTCTGCCGGAATAACTTCCCCTGCTTTAACTAATAAAATATTGCCACTTTCAATTTGTACGACTGCCGCTTCTTGTGGTTGTTGTTGATTTGGGTAGTCTGGTAAGAGATGACAAAATGCTGGGACTAATTTAACTAATCGTTCCGATGCGTCAGAGGCTTTGGTTCTTGCTCTTTGTTCTAAATAACGTCCGCCAAGCAATAAGAATACAAACATAGAAATAGAATCAAAAAATACTCCGCTATTTTCATGCCGTAATAGTGCTATAAAACTTGCAGAAAATGCTAATATCACCGCAATTGTAATTGGAGTATCCATACCAACACGGCGATTTTTAGCATCTCGCAATGCTCCTCGATAAAATGGTAATGCTGAATATAATACAACTGGCAAGGTTAAAACCATGCTCGCCCAATGTAATAGCCATAGAAATTGTGGTTCGATGTCGCCAAATATATACGTCGGCACGGCATACATCATCACCTGCATCATGGATAATCCTGCCACCCAAAGTCTGGTAAGTGAACGTTTGCGTTCTAATTGTGTTTGTTGTTCTGCCTGCATGGCATCGTATGGGCAGGCTTCGTAACCAGTTTGTTGAATAAGTAATAAAATATCGGAAATTTTAATTTGGGTATCGTCCCAAGTAATCCTTGCTCGGTGAGTACTGTAATTTAATTCAACTTTGATAATTCCATTGCAATGTAATAATCTTTGTTCAATTAACCATACACAGGCTGCACAAGTAATTCCGGATAATAATAATAATGCTTCTTTTTGATTACCATCTTTTACTTCAACAAAAGTAGTTTGCATTTGAGGTAAATCATAGAGTTTTAATCTATCTAAAACTTCTTGTGGTGGCAAAGTAGCTTGATTGGCTTCGGCAGTACGTTGTTCATAATAACGTTCCAAGCCTGCATCGATAATTCCTTGTGCAATGGTTTGACAACCAATACAACAAGTTTCTTTTTCTTCACCTTGATATTTAACTGTAAGATTTAAGTCTGCCGGAACATCTAAACCACAATGGAAACATTTATTATTCATAATTTTTTACATATCTATAATTATTTGTTGTGCAATATTACGAGCTATTTTATCTTTTTGTAAAAGTTGCTCTATATTAAAAATATCATCTGATAATTGACATAAACTCATAGTTTTTTCAATTACAACAGCAATATCAGTAAAACGAATTTTGCCATTTAAAAAATTATCAACAGCAATTTCATTCGCCGCATTTAAAATACAAGTTGCATCATATCCTAAACGTAATGCTTCAAATGCTAATCTCAAACATGGAAAACGTTCATCTTGTGGTTTTCTAAAACAAAGTGCATCAGTTGTAAATAAATCTAAATTAGAAACACCTGCATTAATTCTTTCCGGCAGACCTAAACAATATGCAATTGGAGTACGCATATCAGGATTTCCCATTTGTGCTAATACACTTCCATCGCAATAACGCACCATGCTATGAATAATGCTTTGAGGGTGAATGACAACTTCAATTGAGTCTGCCGGAATACTAAATAAATGACACGCTTCAATTACTTCCAAACCTTTATTCATCATAGTTGCGGAATCTATGGAAATTTTGCGTCCCATTGACCAATTAGGGTGTTTTAATGCCATTTGTGGGGTAATATTGGCAAATGTGTCTATATCCGTATCTAAAAACGGTCCGCCAGATGCAGTTAAAATTAAAGATGCAATTCCTGATGATTGATAATTTTCTGTTTGCCATTTGCCACTTGCCATGGTCAATCTAACATTTTCCGGCAGACTTTGAAAAATAGCATTATGCTCACTATCAACCGGCAAAACTGATGCCCCACTCTGGCATACGGTACGCATAAATAAATCACCGGCTACTACCAAAGTTTCCTTATTTGCCAAAAGAATTTTTTTGCCAGCACGTGCCGCATCAAGAGTGGGCAATAATCCTGCCGCACCAACTATGGCTGCCATTACCATATCCACATCTTGATGTGATGCTACGTATGAAAGAGATTTTTCGCCGTATAAAACTTCGGTACTAACGTTTTTATTACGTAACATATCATGCAGACGATTAGCATCGTTTTCATTATCCACAACTGCATAATGTGGATTAAATTCAACACATTGCGAAAAAAGTTTCTCAATCTGACTATGTGCGGTTAAAGCAAAAACATTAAATCTATCACGATTGCGAGATATAACGTCCAAAGTAGAAGTGCCAATGCTTCCAGTAGCACCGAGTATGCTTATATTTTGCGGTTTTGTATTAATCATAATTGATTATGGTCTTTGCTCTTCTTTGGGGAGTTGTTCACTGGTACGTCCAAAACGTCTTTCACGTTTTTGGAAAGATGCAATTGCTTTGTCTAATTCATTTGCATCAAAATCTGGCCACAAAGTATCGGTAAAATACAATTCTGCATACGCCATTTGCCACAACATAAAATTACTAATCCTTGCTTCGCCACCAGTACGGATAAATAAATCAGGTTCAGGTGCATCTCCCAAAGATAAATGTCTTACCATATCCGCTTCGGTGATTTCTGTAAGTCCTTCTTTAAGCAGAGCATTGGTTGCACGCAAAATATCTTGCCGTCCGCCATAATCTGCGGCAATGGTAAGAGTCATACCAGGATTATTCGCAGTAAGAGCTTCTGACTCTTCGATTCCTTCAACAATTTGAGCTGGAAAATTGTCGCGATTTCCAATTACTCGCAAACGCAAACCGTTGCGATGCAAGGCTTGGACTTTTTTCTTCAAAGCTTCAACAAATAATCCCATTAGAAAAGATACTTCATCGGAAGGTCTTCGCCAATTTTCGGTTGAAAATGCAAAAACAGTTAGATATTCAACACCTAATTCGGAACAACGTCTAACTGCCGCCTCCAATTGATCAACACCTTTTTTATGCCCCATCACACGTGGCAAAAAACGTTTTTTTGCCCAACGCCCATTGCCGTCCATAATAATGGCAACATGACGTGGAATTTGAGTATATTCAAGAATGGTTTGTGTGCTACTTTTCATAAGTGAAAGCACTCCTTACATTAATATTAATTAGAAATTGTACCGCAAGAGATATAAAAAAACACTGCCGGAAAAGCATTGTAAAACCTTTCCGGCAGTGTATAAACAATCATATAGTCAATTCAGCCCCCAAAAACAGACAAAACGTAACGTTGCAGACAATTTCAACGCTGTATGATTTTGGTATGTATTAACGATAATTTTAATAAGCACGTGAAGATGACCATATTTTATCTAAACGCTCACCTGCGGCTTGCAAAGTGTTATTAGCATTTTCTTGAATTGATTTTGCTTCATTGATTTTCTGCTCGATACTTTGCAATTCGGCTTGTGCTTGCTGAACACGGCGGCGAATTTGCTCGGCTTGACTTTCTAATTCAAGCAATTTTTCCTGCTGATTAGAATATTCTTGCAAAGCTTGACGATAGGCAATTTGTGCCGATAACAATTCCTGATTAGGCTTATCACCTTCTGCAAAAACATTTGCAGAACCCAACAAAAAAACACACAACGCAATAGAAATTTTTTTCATATCAATCTCCAAACAGTTGTTTTAATGAAGACAAACCCTTTGATGCTGACGAAACATAGCAGAACCTTTTTCAGGAGGATTTTGCCACTGTGTTTTGTCATTTAACATCTTTTTCTCGACTACATTGCCGACTGAATCTTCCAATTCAGTAGACAATAAACGATACAAACCACTTTGACAATCAACTGCCCACAACGATGTAACTTGTGTATGTGGTGGCAAACCATTTTTAGGAAACTGTTGAGTTGGATATTGAGCACGACTACGAAATATTACACGCTCACCCTGACGGCGAATGCTGTTTTCATCTACCTCATAGGACACATCAGTAGGCGAAACACCAACACGTTGCCATTTAGCACAAGAAGCCAAAAAAGATGCCATCAAAATACAAATAACAATTTTTTTCATATTTAACTTAATATTTATAAACATTGATTAATAATAAGAAACCTCTTTGAGATTGTACCAGAGGGTATATAAAAAGTTTAAGATAATTTTTAGTTTATAATAAAAAGTTTTCCGGCAGACTTAATTTATATTTAAATTGCAATTATTAAGCTTATGAGCAATTCATCTGAACTTATTGTAAACGCACGCAAATTACTGCACGATGTGTTTGGCTTTACCGATTTCAAACCAGCACAAGCCGAAGTAATAGAAGCAGTGTGTCAAGGACATAATGTATTAGCTCTAATGCCAACCGGTGCTGGAAAATCTTTGTGCTATCAAATACCAGCCTTACTAAACCAAGGTGTAACTGTGGTTATTTCTCCACTAATAGCCTTGATGGATGATCAAGTAGCAGCAGCTCACATGGCAGGAATTTCGGCAGAAGCCCTACATAGTGCGACACCGCCAGAACAAATTCGCATTATAGCAAATAAAATGCGTGATAACACTTTGAAATTATTATATGTATCCCCAGAACGTGCTGTTACCAATCGTTTTATCAATTTCTTACATCAAGTTTCCGTATCTTTATTTGCAATAGACGAAGCACATTGTGTCAGCCAATGGGGACATGATTTTCGTCCAGAATATCGCCGTTTATCAGTATTAGCAAAACACTTTCCCAATGTCCCACGCATTGCCCTAACAGCAACGGCAAACTCTCATACACGTAAAGATATTTTGTACTACCTATCTTTACCCAATCCCAAAATATTTGTGCATAGCTTTGATAGACCAAATATAGATTACCAAGTTATAGAAAAATCCAATGGAAAAAAACAGTTATTAAAATTTATTCGCAGCATGGGAAATGATTGCTGTGGCATAGTATATTGCTCATCACGCAAAAAAGTAGAAAACATTACAAAATTTCTACAAGACGAAAAAATCAACGCCCTCCCCTATCACGCAGGCATGGATAATCAACAACGCACTCACAATCAACGCCAATTTACCCAAGAAGATGGAATTGTAATGGTTGCAACTGTTGCTTTTGGCATGGGGATAGATAAACCAGATGTGCGTTTTGTTGCCCATTTAGATATGCCACCTTCTATTGAACGTTTTTACCAAGAATCAGGACGTGCTGGACGTGATGGTCTTCCGGCAGTCAGTTGGCTATGTCATGGCTTAAATGATTTTGTATTGCTCCATGAACGTATCATGGAAAACACCAGCGATGATACGCAAAAAAACATCGAATTAGCTAAACTCGCACAAATGTTAGCCTATTGCGAAAATAATTCCTGTCGCCGTAAATTTCTACTTTCATGTTTAGATGAACACAACGAAAAAGAACACTGTGGACACTGCGATAACTGTCGCCAACCACCAGAATGTTTCGATGCCTTACTACCAGTACAAAAGCTACTTTCCTGCATTTGGCGAGTCAAACAAACTTTTCCTGCCACACATATTATCGATATTTTACGAGGCAGACTCACCGAAGATGTTGCTCATCACAATCATGATAAATTATCAACTTTTGGCATTGGCAAAGAATTTAATGTACACCAATGGCGTTCAATTATCCGGCAGTGTATTGCATACGGCTGTTTAAACATATCATTTGCAGACCAATCTTTACGATTAACCGCAAAAGCACGTCCACTATTATTAGGAGAAAAATCAATTTCATTGCGTATCACATACCGTCAGCACACAGATAAATTTACTGAATTTAATCAATTACTAACAGTAAGACAAGAAAAACTCTTAATCGCACTCAAACAATGGCGACTCGAAACAGCAAAAAGTCAAGATGTACCTGCTTTCGTAATTTTCAACGATCGCACTTTACAAGAATTAGTTGAAAAAATGCCAAGCTGTATCACCGATTTATACGACATCTACGGCTTTGGAGAAGCTAAAATTCAACACTTTGGTGTAGAAATAATCAAACTATGCCGTATTGCCAAAGATAGTTAAAAACTATAAAAGACTTCCGCATAAACCATTCATTGACGAATTTTTCGAAGAAAAATAAAGAATATAATCAATTTGTTAATAAACATAGGCACAAAGAACAAGTCGAATACAAACCCAACCGCCAAGCTGTCGCATAGATACGCTTTGTTCAAACACCATTTTGATCGCACGAAGTTTGAATGAAAGAAACCCATGCAAAAAGTTAATCAAAATTTGTCCAACTTTTGGGTGGCAAATCAAAAATAACACTGCCGAAAAGTCTATAAACAACATTTCCGGCAGTGTTTTTAAAAGCAATAAAAAACTCAATTGTTTTTTGGATTATCCAATAATTTGCACCCAAACATCATTTGCATCATCTGTCATACTATTATGACGATAGATGTCGTAGCTAATTTGACCTTCGCTT
>JAFZMY010000123.1 GCA_017553165.1 Neisseriaceae bacterium | reverse complement strand
GGAAGTTTCGCAACTGATTGGTGAAGTCGGTGCAAGCACAATCAACACGCTCAACGACTACGGCATAATCGACAAAAAAGGTAAAAGCGGTGCGATTGCAAGGGGAACAGTTGCGGCTTTGCAAACCGCAAACAACGGCGGCGGAACTGCGGCAATCGCCACAAACGCCCTTGCACCAGTGGTGAGTTATGAAATCGGACAGCATTACAAAGGCGAAAATGCCGAAAGAAGTTTGGGACATATCGCCGCTCACGCAGCTTTGGGAGCAGTAACCGCAACTGCTAACGGTGGCAACGCTTTGGCTGGTGCTGCAAGTGCGGCATTAGGTGAATATACCGCCCAAGCGGTTAGCGAAAAACTTTACGGCACAGATAAAGCCTATTTGTTGGGAGAGAAAGAACAGGCAACAATTATAGGTTTGTCAAAATTTGCTGGTGCGGTAAGCGGTGCATTTGTCGGCGACAGTTCGCTCGATACTATTATCGGCTCAAATATCGCAGAAACTGCGGTAGAAAATAACCAAATTCGTCCGCCTCGTCGTGGTGGGATTCAATCATTCCGTAACGAACAAATGCGTGCAAATTATAAAATGCAACTTGGTAGGGTTAGACAATATATTAAAGGTTTTAATGGATTTGATAGCATTCGTCCTCTTGATGAGACAGGTAGAGCAATTTATAGCCAAAGTGAAATCGATCAATTAGCAAGATTTGCTGATTTTGTAATTGCAAATCAAAATCGTGGTTGGACACAACAAGACTTTGTTCGTAATTTCAACCAGCGTGGTTATAATAGTCCAGCCCCAGAAAATTTATCTCCCCCAAATTCAGGACGACAAGGTGCTATAAATGCAGCCAAACGAAATGAACTAATACCTACTTTAATGTTACCGACCAGAACAGAAAAAAATACTTATCCCAGTAATGGACAAACTTACACAGGAAATGTGTATTACTATACTTTTTACAATCTCAACGGTGGTATTCAACGAGAATATAGAATAAGAGATGATCTTGGCGGACATTATCAAGGTATAGGAAACCCACAAAATCGTGGTCCACATTTCAATATTGAACGCAATACTTTAAGAAAAGATGAAAGGGGAAATTATATTTTCGAAGATTTAGGAAAACATTATGATTATTAGATTAACTCATGGCATCAATTTTCAATGCCATTTTGATAAAAATTTATCTTCAAATTGTAATGACATTTATGCTTTTGATGATAATTTTTTGAGATTTTATAATCGTGGATTGAATGGTCTTTGTATATACTTCAACTTATACAAAGATAATCCATATTATATAAATAATCCGTCATCACTTAACTTTGAAATGAATAATATGTCTCGCTATCTTTTGCATAGTAAGTTTATAAAAACAAAATATAATGCATTTGTTTTTAAAGAATTTTCTATTAAATTTGATTATGGAGATGTATTAGGTGCAAAAAGAGAGCATTATTTGGCGTTAAAAGAGTATAAAGAAAAGTGGAAAGATGATTTTCCAATACATTTGCTTTATCTAAAAGATAAATTTATCGCCGAGAAAAAAATAAAAAGTGAAGACGGTATTTATTTTGAAGGAATAGTTCGTTTGGAAGATTTGAGATATTATGACGCACTTGTGCATTTCTGTCCTTTTTATTTACCGTCATCATTAAATTATGAAGAACTAAAACATATAAGCAATAGTATGCTAAACAGTGATGATTGGACTGAAATAGAAACTATGATTTTAAATTGTAACGGAATTTGGCAATCTTATTTTTACCAAGAAGATTATGGTTTTTTATTAGTTGGAAAAGATTTAACTCCTTTATACAAAGAAATTCAAGAAGATTTTAAGTATTTGAATATGGAAAATGAATAATTATGTATGCTTTTTCTCGATTTGAAATTCGCATTATTAATCATTCAGGCAGCCTGAAACCTTTGGATATTGAGAAATATCAGGAACAGCAGGAAGTTTCGCAACTGATTGGTGAAGTCGGTGCAAGCACAATCAACACGCTCAACGACTACGGCATAATCGACAAAAAAGGTAAAAGCGGTG
>JAFZMY010000122.1 GCA_017553165.1 Neisseriaceae bacterium | reverse complement strand
TGTTTCAACCTGTGCCAACCATTTTTTGTTCTGCTCGATAATGTCGGCAATGTCCAACAAAAGTTTGGAACGCTCGGCAACGGTTGAAAAGCGGAATTTTTCAAATGCACGGCGTGCCGCTTTCACCGCTTTATCCACATCTTTTTTACTGCCTTCGGCAATGCTCGCCAACTTCGCCCCAGTAGCAGGATTAAACACATCAATGGTGGCTTTGTTCTCGGCTTCAACAAACTCGCCATTAATAAACAGTTTATAGACCTTGTCTAATTTTGGCATTGTATTTCCTTTCAAC
This sequence comes from Neisseriaceae bacterium, assembly GCA_017553165.1. Lineage (GTDB taxonomy): Bacteria > Pseudomonadota > Gammaproteobacteria > Burkholderiales > Neisseriaceae > RGIG9985. Next base: position 1,269 of record JAFZMY010000122.1, on the reverse strand, counting down.
ATTTACTAAAAAACTTTTACATTCTATCACTCTAATTATTTGCATATTCAAATATAAAACCAGATATTCATGATTTATATCAATATATTAATTAATCTCAAAACTATTTTCCGGCAGACTATTTTTAATTAAAAATGAGTGATAAAATGTAGAGTTTCATCATCAAAACAATAGAGAAATTATGAATGGATTAGAACAATTATTCAAACAACTCAACAACTTACTATTAGGCAAAAGCGATGCAGTTAAATTGGCAGTTGCCTGTATTTTGGCACGTGGTCATTTATTATTAGAAGATATACCAGGTGTTGGTAAAACCACTCTGGCACACGGTTTAGCCGCATGTTTGGGATTAGATTATCGCCGTGTGCAATTTACCAATGATATGCTACCAGCAGATTTATTAGGGGTGAGCATTTTCCGTCCTAATGAAGGGAAATTCATGTTCCAACCCGGACCTGTGTTTCACCGATTTTTATTAGCCGATGAAATTAATCGTGCATCGCCAAAAGTACAATCTGCACTTTTGGAAGCGATGGAAGAACAACAAGTCTCAATTGACAATAAAACCTATGCTCTGCCACAACCTTTTATGGTAATTGCCACTCAAAATCCAGCAGAACAAATTGGCACTTTTCCACTGCCGGAATCACAATTAGACCGTTTTTTAATGAGAGTATCAATTGGTTATCCTGTTGAAAAAGCAGAAAAATATCTATACCAACACGGTAGCAGACGCAATATTATCAAAAACATTCAAGCATCATTTAATGCAGATAGCTTAATCTCACTACAACAAAAAGTTGCAATGATTTCGCTTTCTGATGCAGTGGCTGATTATATCTATCGTTTGGTAAATGCAACTCGGGTTGAAGGAATTTTCACACAAGGTTTAAGTCCACGTGCAGGTTTAGCTTTGGTACAAGCTGCAAAAGCTTGGGCAGTAATTGAAGGACGTGATGTTGTGTTGCCAGAAGATGTAAAAGCGGTGTTTATAGCAGTTACATCACATCGCTTAAAAACTTTGCAACAAGGCAATAATAGTAACAATGCTTTACAGGAGTTATTACATCGTGTTGTGGTAGCTTAAAAGTAAAGTCTGCCGGAAATTTAATCATTTTTTATCATAAGGACACCAAAATGAGTGCTGGTTTAAAATTTCGTCAAGCGGTTCAAAACAACAATCCTTTGGCGATTGTGGGTTGTGTGAATGCTTATTTTGCACGGCTTGCCGAGCAGTCGGGCTTCCAAGCCCTTTATTTATCAGGC
>JAFZMY010000121.1 GCA_017553165.1 Neisseriaceae bacterium | reverse complement strand
CAAAATGGCATTAGTTTCTATGCGACAACTCTTGGACCATGCGGCGGAACATTCTTATGGTCTGCCTGCGTTTAATGTGAATAATCTCGAACAAATGCGCGCCATTATGGAAGCGGCAAATGAAATCAACGCTCCTGTCATCGTGCAAGCGTCCGCTGGGGCAAGAAAATATGCAGGAGCACCGTTCTTGCGTCATCTGATTTTGGCGGCAGTCGAAGAATTTCCGCATATTCCTGTGGTCATGCACCAAGATCACGGTGCCAGCCCTGATGTGTGCCAGCGTTCCATTCAATTAGGCTTCTCATCGGTAATGATGGACGGAAGTCTTTTAGCAGACGGCAAAACACCGTCTTCATACGAATATAATGTTGATGTAACGCGTACTGTGGTTAATTTCTCGCACGCTTGCGGTGTGTCGGTAGAAGGCGAAATCGGCGTTTTGGGCAATTTGGAAACAGGCGAAGCAGGCGAAGAAGACGGTATCGGAGCAGAGGGCAAATTGTCCAAAGACCAGTTATTAACATCGGTTGATGACGCTGTGCGTTTTGTGAAAGATACAAATGTTGATGCACTGGCTATTGCCATTGGCACAAGTCATGGTGCGTATAAATTCACACGCAAGCCCACAGGCGAAGTGTTACGCATTGACCGCATTAAAGAAATTCATCAACGCTTGCCAAATACGCATTTAGTAATGCACGGTTCAAGTTCCGTGCCGCAAGAATGGCTGAAAGTCATCAACGAATACGGTGGCAATATCGGTGAAACCTACGGCGTGCCTGTGGAAGAAATTGTCGAGGGCATTAAAAACGGCGTGCGAAAAGTGAATATCGACACCGACTTGCGTTTGGCAAGCACTGGGGCAATTCGCCGCTTTATGGCTGAAAATCCTGCCGAATTTGATCCACGCAAATACTTAACCCAAACCATTAAAGCCATGAAACAAATCTGTTTAGACCGCTACTTGGCATTTGGCTGCGAGGGTCAAGCCGATAAAATTAAACCTGTTTCATTAGAAAAAATGGCAAACCGTTACAGTGCAGGAGAATTGGCACAGAAAATTGTTTAAGATTACTTTTCTGGAAGACTTAATTTTCCGGCAGACTTAAAACTTTTCCGGCAGACTTAATTTTCCGGCAGACTTAATTTTCCGGCAGACTTAATTTTCCGGCAGACTTAATTTTCCGGCAGACTTAATTTTCCGGCAGACTTAAAACTTTTCCGGCAGACTTAAACTTTTCCGGCAGACTTAAACTTTCCGGCAGACTTAAACTTTCCGGCAGACTTAAACTTTTCCGGCAGACTTAAACTTTTCCGGCAGACTTAAACTTTTCCGGCAGACTTAAAACTTTTCCGGCAGACTTAAAACTTTTCCGGCAGACTTAATTTTTCGGCAGACTTAATTTTCAGGTAGACTTAATTTACAGTAGACTTAAATTAGTCTGCCGGAAAACTGTTAGATACAAACTATATTCGGTTTATACCCAAAAAATATACATCGCGTATTATACATAGTAGCAAGAGTGCTTACTTGTCTGCTTTGGGTTTGAACCGACTGTTAAAAATTAGGAGTACACAAATGGAATTATTCTCTCCAGAATTTACAGATGGTGCTGTATTAGATATTTCATATCAAGCCGACCATGATAATCAATCTCCGGCATTGGTATGGGAAAATGTACCAGAAAATGTAAAAAGTTTTGCAGTTGCGATGCACGACCCTGATGCACCAACTGGTGGTGCTGGCTGGTGGCATTGGTTTGTTTATAATTTACCGGCGAATATACGTAGTTTGCCTCGTAATGCCGGAGACGTTTCTGGTGCTAATCTGCCGGAAGGTGCTAAACAATTGTTTAACGATGGAGGTGCTCGTGCTTATGGAGGTTGTTTGCCACCAGTAGGAGATCCAGCACATCGTTATATTTTTACAGTTTATGCTTTGGATACGATATTTTCAGATGATGAGATTCCTGCAAATGCACAAACTTCTATGGCAGGTTTTATGGTGAATGCACATACTATTGATAAGGCAAGTCTGACAGGATTTCTTGCACGATAAATAGCGAAAAACCATTTGCCTGTGGGAACAAGCAAATGGTTTTTCTTCTGACGAGGAGACGCTACTTACAAAGAAAGGACAATGATTTCTTGATGATTATTATGCCAATCTTAATAAAACTTGTCAAATTTTTTTGTTTTGTAAGATTATTGTTAATAATCAATAAGTTAATTTTTGAATTAAAATTTGTAAGATCTTAATTCAAAAATCACCTTTGATTTTTAAGGAATTTTTATGAAAATAGCAATTATAGATTATGGAATGGGTAATCTTCATTCAGTTTTAAAATCGGTGCAATATGTTGCACAAAGCTTACAAGGCAAGATTGAGGTTATTCTCACACCGCATCCTGATGAAGTACTATCTGCTGATAAGGTTATTTTCCCAGGACAAGGTGCTATGCCTGATTGTATGAAATCGCTACAACAATCTGGTTTAGATGATGCCGTGCTTGATGCTTTGAGAAATAAACCGTTTTTCGGCATTTGCGTTGGAGCACAACTATTATTTGAATATAGTGAAGAGGGCAATACACAAGGTTTAGGATTTTTTTCCGGCAGTGTTAAACGTTTTGGTCAAAATCTGCACGATAACGATGGTACAAAATTAAAAGTACCACATATGGGTTGGAATACCGTGCGTCAAACGAATACACACCCATTATTTAATAATCTTGCAGATAACTCGTATTTTTATTTTGTGCATAGTTATTATTTTGCTCCTAATGATTCAGAAATCGTATTGGGCGAAAGTGAATATCCAAGCCCATTTGCCTGCATAGTTGGACGCGATAATGTATTTGCTACACAATTTCATACTGAAAAAAGTGGAGATAATGGTTTGATATTATTGAAAAACTTTATTGAATGGGACGGTGGTTTTAAAAAGTAATTAAACCTTGGTAAGGATATATTTAATATAAAACCTGCTTTCCGGCAGACTTTTGGTAATGTTTTTTGCATAAGCTTGATTGTGCTTTGCGAAAATAGTAATTCAACTCATTGTTTTAATAAAAATTATTTGTATAGTGTAAGCATACGATTATCTAGTTAACTTATACTATTAATAAGGTATAATTAACCGTTTAACTATTTAATGAATACTTGCATCTATTGAGAGAAATATCATGCTAACAGGAAGTTTAGTCGCTTTAATTACGCCTATGTTTGATGATGGGCGTGTTGATTATGAAACCTTAAAACATCTGATTGATTGGCATATCGCAGAAGGTACTGACGCAATTGTTTCGGTAGGCACTACTGGTGAGTCTGCCACTTTAACAATGGAAGAACATTTCAAAGTTATTGAAACTACTGTACAACATGTGAATGGACGTGTTCCTGTAATCGCTGGTACTGGTGCTAATAACACCGAAGAAGCAGTACACCTATCTCGTCATGCAGCTTCTGTTGGTGCTGATTACGCCTTATCGGTTGTTCCTTATTACAATAAACCATCACAAGAAGGTATATATCGCCATTTCTGTACTATTGCTGAATCGGCTGATATTCCGATGATTCTCTATAATGTACCCGGTAGAACCGTTGCGGATATGTCCAATGATACCGTTGTAAGATTATCAACTATTGAACGTATTGTTGGCGTTAAAGATGCTACCGGTAATATTGCACGTGCTTGTGATTTATTTAAAAGACTGCCGGAAAACTTTGCAGTTTATTCAGGTGATGATTCTACTGCGATGGCATTTCTATTATGCGGTGGTCATGGCGTTATTACAGTTTGTGGCAATGTTGCACCAAAAATGTTTTCTCAAATGTGTCGTCATGCCATCAATGGCGAAATCAAAGAAGCACGTAAATTAAACGACTTATTACAAGATTTACACAAAGACTTATTCTGCGAACCATCGCCAGCCCCAACTAAATGGGCATTAAACCAATTGGGAAAATGCACTACTTTCTCGCGTTTACCGATTGTTGATTTAACAGAAAACGGACAAGAAATCGTCCGCAAAGCTATGCTATCAGCTGGCATTTTATAAAAAGATAGGTAAGTATTATGCACACCACCAAGCGAATAATTGTTGTTGGCGTATTGGCAACTACTCTGGTTGCCTGTTCATCAACTAATCCCAAAGAAAATTTGGATTACCATACACCAGGTGCGAAAAATCCAGAAGACATGTTGATTGTTCCACCTGATTTAACCGGAATCGTACAAAATAATCGCTATACATTACCTGCTGGTGCAGGAGCAGTGCGAGCTAGTCAATTAGGCAATAATGCAGGCGTTGCCAATGGTAGCAATACCGTTTTGCCAGAAATCAAAAATATGCACATTGAACGCGAAGGTTCACAACGTTGGCTATCTATTGGCGATAAAACGCCACAAGAAATATGGCCAATATTAAAGGTATTCTGGCAAGAAAATGGTTTTGTTATTGACCAAGAAAATCCAGAAATAGGATTTATGCAAACCCAATGGGCAGAAAATCGAGCAAGTATTCCAAGCGATCCTATTAGACGTTTATTTCAAAAAGTAGGTTTAGGTAATATCTATTCTTCCGCTTATCGTGATCGTTTTATTATTCGACTTGAACGTCAAAAAAGTGGTGGCTCTTTTGTAACATTTAGTCATCAAGGCGTAGAAGAAGAATTATTAGGTAAAAACAAAGATTCTTCTAAATGGGTACCACGCGATAATGACCCTAATTTAGAAGCACAAATGCTATCACGTTTTATGATGCGTCTTGGAGCAGACCAATCATTGGTTGAGCAGGAATTAACTAAAAATTCAGTAACTTCTGGCGAATTAGCAAAAATAGAAGGTGATAATCTAATCCTTTCCGGCAGTCATGAACGTAATATTTATCGTTTAGGTTTAGCACTTAATCGTATAGGTTTAACTGTGCAGAACTTTAATGAATCTGACAGCACATTTACCGTACAACCTGCCGATATGGAAAGTGATGCAGTTAGTAATGTAAAACCAGGATTATTTTCTCGTATGTTTGGTGGAAAGAAAGAAACGAAAGTAGCTAAAAAAGACGCTTTCAATATTAAAGTTACCAATGAAGGAAATAGTAGTATTGTAAGTGTTCCATCAAATTCAGGTTACAATAGTAAAAATATATTAGAACGCTTATGGCGTGAATTGCGTTAATTAAATTAGAAACTTCTATGTGAACAAGGTTTGGTTGTTATTTCTTATTCAACCAAACCTTGTTTTACAGTTAGTCTCTGCTAACCACTGTATACCACTTAAAACTATCATCAAACGCTTTATGAAACTACAACAATTACGTTACGCATTGGAAGTTTATCAGAATAATTTGAATGTATCAGAAGCTGCCGAAGCACTATTTACATCTCAACCTGGTATTTCTAAACAAATTCGTTTATTAGAAGAAGAAATCGGAGTTGCAATATTTGTGCGTCAAGGCAAACGTTTAATAGCAGTTACCGAACCAGGAGAAAAAGTATTAGCTATTGCTGATAGAATTTTACGCGACACTAAAAATATTAAGAAAATTGGTGATGATTTTGCTCAAAAAAATATTGGCAAATTATCTATTGCATCTATTCCATCTTGGATTAATAATAAATTCCCAAATATATTTGGCGAGTTTATTCAAGATTTTCCAGATGTAAAAGTATCAATAATTAATGCAAATGCTAACACAATTAAAACATTATTAGAAAATGGTGAAATTGATATAGGCATTGCTGTTGGTAATGTTTCTGATTTTGGAGAATTACATTGTCTGCCATTTGATAAATTACAATACCGTTTAATTGTCCGTAAAAATCATCAGCTTGCAAATAAAGAAGATATTACTTTGTCAGATTTAAATAATTATCCAATATTAGCAGAAGAAATTATGTGTGACGAATCTTTACAATTTACGCAAAAATTTGTGGAGCATGGATTGGATACACCTGAAATAATTATGAAATCATCTGATAGTAATATTATTGTACAATTGGTAAAACAAAAATTTGGAATTGGTATTGTATCGCATTATTTTAATGTTGATAGTGATGATGTTATTGTAAAAGATTTATCTAATTTATTTGATGATGTTCATATTAATATTTTATTAAAAAATAATTATTATTTGAGTGGTTATTTATATGAGTTTATAGAAAAAATATCACCAAATTTAGATAAAAATACCTTACAAAAATTATTATATCAACCAATTGTTGATGATTATTCTATTTAATTATTTTCCGGCAGACTGTAAATTATATAATTGATAATATTTAGATTGTAATGTTTTGTATTAATGTGATAAATTTTTAATTTGTTCTTGTCAAAAATGAAGAAAAATGATAGGATTATGACCATTGTTTAATTTTATTGTGTGGTAGGTGATTAATATGTTTAATTTATGGCGTGATTGGTTTATAGATCCTAAAAGTGGCTTGCCTTGGAGTGTAGTGCTTTTCTGCCCATGGTTACAAATGGACAGTTGGTTTTATTTGAATGATATGTATGACACTTGCGATAATGAAAATGTAGATGTTGGCAAAAATCATGTTGAAACCAAGTCGACCGATTTATCTGCCAAAACATCAAATGTTGTACCTACACCAAAACGTAAAACAAGCGTAAGTGATAAAAAAGAAACATCGCCGATATTGTCGCCAGTACAAACAGAAACTGCATCATTAGCCGTTGAATCAAAAGATGTTGTTAAACCTTCTAAAAAAGTTGCTACAAAAGCCACTACAACTAAAAAAGATGTGGTAGCAACAGTTGCCAAGACAGAAGATACACTGCCGGAAAAAGAAACCAGCAAAAAAGTAAAACAAGTTGAAAATACCAAATCTAATCAAGATATTAAACCATCACAATCATCGCTATCAAAGGTAGTTAGCGGAAAATCTACGGTTAATACAATTGCAGACAAAAAAAGTGCTAATGTTTTGAATGTAGATAAGAATATAGATAAAAAAAATAATGTTGCATCTGTTGGTAAGTTGTCTGTACAAGCACAAAATAAGATAACTCAAATTTCGCCAGCATCTCCCAAAGAGCAAATTCGTGAAGCAATTTTACTATTGTGTGGAACGCAAGAATGGATTGATGGTGCAACTTTGGCAAGTAAATTAAAACACAGCTTGAATCAATTAGAAACCTTGCATCTTGTACCTATGTTGCGAAATGGTCAATTGAAGCCTCGTTACAATGACGATAGTCAACCGCAAGAGTATTGTTTAGCTTAAAAATATATTAAGGTGGGTAGTATAAAAATACTACCCACCAATATTTTAAAAACTTATTTGTGTGGTGGAGGCGGCGGGAATCGAACCCGCGTCCGAAAGTCCTCTACGAAGCGTTCTACATACTTAGTCCATTCTATTGATGTTTAATTTTCAGATGTCGCCGAAGGACAGGCTACATAAGAAAATCAACTACCTTAAATCTCATTAACTGCCAAGTAGTCCGACAGCTAACTATTTAATGTAAGATGACGCTACGGTGAGTTACCTCACACGACCCATTAACAAATCGTTGTAGCGGCTCTGCGTTAAGCAGCAAGAGCGAAAGATTCGTCGTTTGCGAATATTAGTTTTTCAGTGTTTTACGGGGTTACTGAAATCCCGGTATGCTCGCATTCGCTTTGCAACCCCCGTCGAAACCAAGGTCGCCCCCCGAATGTTTGAAGATGATTTTAGTATAAGGGCTATTTGTATATATTTCAAGCATAAATAATCTTTATTATATTTCCGGCAGACTTCATTTGTTATAATCCTGTGACTTGAAATAGCAATATTGAATTGAGCAAATAATGTTTGGTAAGAATATCGATAATTTAATTGCAGATATAGCGATTGATGAAAAAAATAACATAACTTTGGGACAACTTAAAGTTAAAACTCAAACTAATGCACAAAAAATAGAAGTATTTTTGCCATTTCCAATAGGATTTGCGAGTGATTTATCACTGCGTATTCAAGAGAGATTGGCTTTGCATGGCATTAAGCAAGAAATTGTTTTATGTAAAAAAATCATTTCGCATAAGGTTAAAACTGGATTAAATACACTGCCGGAAATCAAAAATACTTTGGCAATTGCATCTGGAAAAGGTGGGGTTGGAAAAAGTACCGTAACCGCAAATTTAGCCGTTGCTTTATCAAAAGCCGGTGCACGTGTGGGAATTTTAGATGCGGATTTGTATGGACCAAGCCAGCCTACAATGTTTGCTTTGCAAAATAAAAAACCTGACCAAGAAAATAAAATGTTTATACCATTAGAAGCTAATGGCATTCAAATAATGTCGATAGGTTTTATGGTTGATGATAATCAAGCACTTGTTTGGCGAGGTCCGTTGATTACGCAGGCTTTGCAACAAATGTTTTTTCAGACAGCTTGGAATAAATTAGATTATTTATTAATTGATTTACCACCTGGTACCGGTGATATTCAGCTTACACTTTCGCAAAAAATACCATTGACAGCATCACTGATTGTTAGTACTCCACAAGATATTGCTTTAATTGATGCTAAAAAAGCGATTAATATGTTTGAAAAAGTTAGCGTTCCGGTGTTGGGAATTGTAGAAAATATGTCGATTTATATTTGTCCTTGCTGTGGAAGACGTGAGGAAATTTTTGGTAGTGGGGCAGGTGAGTATTTATCGCAACAATATCAATTGCCATTACTTGGAAAGTTGCCATTATCTGCCAATATTCGTCAGGCTATGGATTCTGGTTTGCCATTTGATTTGTTTGATGATATATCACTATCCAGCGGATATAATGATGTTGCATATCGTGTAAGCGTAGAAATGGCAAAATTGGGGAAAGATTATAGTAATGCTTTTCCAAAAATGGTGGTGGCAAATTAATATAATATTTATAGTCTGCCGGAAACAATTTAAGTAGTGAAGCGAATTTTCGAGTAACTTAAACGTACGAAATATTCCACATGTGCCAGTTTTGCAAAGGTTTCAGTCTGCCGGAAACAATTTTATAAGAGATTACAAAATGAATAGTGCAATGTATATTCTATTATTAGTTGCAATAGTTGCGGCTAATTTGCCTTTTTTGGGCAAAAAGTTGTTGTGGATTTTTCCATTAAGAAAAAAGAATTTTTCTCATCGTTTATTTGAATGGTGGGTTTATTTTATCTTGGTGGGGATTTTTGCGTATATTTTAGAATCTACCACATCTCCTGCCCATAAGCAGGATTGGACATTTTGGGTAGTTACAATTTGTTTATTTGCGGTTTTTGCGTTTCCAGGTTTTATATGGCGTTATTTTTGGAAACGTAAAGAAAGTGTAGTTGATTTGTAATAAAACAAATTATAGAAATCCTGCAAAACTCGTCATTCTACGTTTTATCACGTTTAACTTACGAATGATGAGTTTTGCAGTGATTTTTGATTATGAATTTGCAAATACTCGAATAGCACGTTGCAGTCGTAGCATACCTTCGTTTAAATCATCATCATTTAATAATAAAGATGGTGCTAAACGTAATACATTTGCTCCGGCTTGTAAAACCATCAAACCTTCGGATAATGATATTTTTACCAACTCTCCGGCACGACCTTTATATTTTTCAGATAATACACAGCCTATCAGCAAGCCTAAACCGCGAACTTCTGAAAATACACCTGATTCTTGTCCTAATTTAGCAAGTTGAGACTGTAATACATTGCCTTGATTTACAACATTATTTAATGTTTCCGGCAGACTAATTAAATCAAATGCACGACTACCAACGGCACATGCTAATGGATTTCCACCAAAAGTAGAACCATGTGAACCAACAGTGAATGACTCTGCAAATTTATCAGTACACAACATGGCACCAATTGGAATGCCACAGCCTAATGCTTTGGCAGAACTTAAAATATCTGGCATAACATCGTAATGTTCGTGGGCAAAAAGTTTACCTGTGCGACCAATGCCAGTTTGCACTTCATCAAAGATTAATGCAGCATCAAATTTGTCGCATAATTCACGTGCTTTGTGTAAATACTCTGCGGTAGCTGGTAAAACTCCACTCTCACCTTGAATTGGCTCAACAATAAAAGCACAGGTATTTTCGTTAATCGTATCTTCCAATGCGTTTAGATTGTTGAATGGAACGTGTTTAATACCAGATGGCAGTGGGGCAAAGTCTTGACTGTATTTAGGTTGCCCACCAACGCTTACTGTGAATAAGGTTCGTCCATGAAAACTATTGGTGCAAGCGACAATTTCGTGTTTGGCTTCGCCAAAATAATCACGTGCATGTTTGCGTGCTAATTTCAAAGCAGCTTCATTAGCTTCTGCACCAGAATTAGCAAAAAATACTTTATCAGCAAAAGAATTAGTTACTAATTTGCATGCCAAGCTTTGAGCAGGTTCAGTAGTGTATAAATTAGAGATATGCCATAGTTTATTTGCTTGTTCAACCAAAACTTTGATTAATTCTGGATTACAGTGTCCCAAAGCATTAACTGCAATTCCACCAGCTAAATCAATATATTCCTTACCATAATTATCCCAAACGCGAGAACCTAATGCACGATGTGGCAAAATTGGTGCAAAAGAAAAATTCGGTGTTAGGTAGTTGTTGACTGTTTCCATTTGACTTATCCTTATTAAAAATAAATCGTTAAAAAATTACTTTTTACCGCTATTATTTTGAGTAAAGTGAAGTATTTCTTATGATAGATTCTTCACTTAATGCTCAAAATGATGAATTAGTAATAGTAGGTTCAATCAAAAACATTTAGCGTCAGGTTAGCTTTGCCGTATTAATTTATACTGCCGAAAGCAAATCGCCTTGTCTGCTTTTGGTCTGAACCCACTATAATTTTAAGAGATTAGCAACAATTATTCTGTATCGTCTGATTCTCCATCAGGAATATCTTCGATTACAATTTGAGCTCCATTGCCGATTTTGCTACGAATTTTTTGTTCGATTTCAGCTTTGATTTCTGGATTTTCTTTTAACCAGATGCGAGTGTTATCTTTGCCTTGTCCGATTTTGTTTTTATTGTAGCTATACCAAGCACCGGATTTATCGATAATGTCCAATTTTACGCCAATATCGATTAGTTCTCCTTCAAACGAAACGCCTTCACCATACAGAATATCAAATTCTGCTTGTTTGAATGGGGGTGCGACTTTGTTTTTAATTACTTTAACGCGTGTTTCATTACCGATAATATCTTCACCTTTTTTAATTTGACCAGTGCGGCGAATATCCAAACGTACGGACGCATAGAATTTTAAGGCATTACCACCGGTTGTAGTTTCAGGACTACCATACATTACCCCAATTTTCATACGAATTTGGTTAATAAATACGACCAATGTATTGGTTTTTTTGATAGTACCGGTTAATTTACGCAAGGCTTGACTCATTAGACGTGCTTGTAAACCAACATGGCTGTCTCCCATTTCGCCTTTGATTTCTGCTTCTGGTACTAATGCTGCAACCGAATCGATAACTACCATATCAACCCCACCGGAACGCACTAACATATCGCAAATTTCTAATGCTTGTTCGCCGGTATCAGGTTGAGAAACTAATAATTCTTCGACTTTTACGCCTAATTTGGCGGCGTAGATTGGGTCAAAAGCATTTTCTGCATCGATAAATGCACAAGTGCCACCTGTTTTTTGGCATTGGGCAATTGCTTCTAAACAAAGAGTGGTTTTACCTGATGATTCTGGTCCGAAAATTTCAACAATTCGACCACGAGGTAAACCGCCAACTCCCAATGCTAAATCCAAGCCTAATGAACCGGTAGGAATAACTTGTAAATCGTCATCTTTTTGACTACCGTCCATTTTCATAACCGAGCCTTTGCCAAATTGTTTTTCAATTGCGGCTAATGCTGCGGCTAATGCTTTGCTTTTGTCTTCATTTTTTTCGTCTGTTTTTGCCATTTTTTAGTCCTATTTACGCTAATTAAATTGAAAATTTTTGTTTTTCAGGCTGCCTGAAATACCGAAAATGTCGATTTTGCAAACTTTATTTCTGTTGATTTACCGCTGTTGTGAGTAATCTCACAAACCGCAATCATTAAGCCTAAATTGCGGTTGAAGATGAGTTTGTGTAAGTTTTTGTTCATTTTTGATTTTAATTCAATAAATTTGGTAAATCTCTGATTGATGGAAATATATGCACAAAGCGGACGATTTTTTTGTCATCATCAACCGTATAAAAAACGGTATATTTATGTTCAATAACACATTTTCGATAAATCGGAATATCCGCATAAACTGCATAAATTTTGGGATATTCTTTAAGTTGTTCAATGACAGCGTCCAAACTTGCGGCAACTTTTTCGGCGAAACTGACGGAATATTCAGCAATAATACTGATTAAAATTTGCTCTAATTCTAATTCATAAAAGGGGTCAAATTCTATGCGATACATTATTCGCCCTTATTTGCCTTAATGCGTTCAAGAACGGCAATATGAAAATTATCAGGCATTTTTTTTGCTTGATAATCGTCTTGGCTCATTCGCTTCAAAGAGTTAAGAAGTTGAGCGTTAATCATTTCACGATAATTCTGCTCAACCTTGCGTGCCAAAGCGTAACTGCTTTGCATTGTCGCCAAATTCTCTTTTTTAACCGCATACGACATGGTGTCTCACCTTAATTTGCAAATTTGTACTTTGAATTATAATCCTAAATATGGTTTTCAAGCTGCCTGAAAAATTATTGTTTCTTCCCTTTCACCCACAACCAAATACCGCTTGCCACGATGACTGCTGCGGTTAAGGACAATTTAAAAGTCCAAGACGCATACCATGGGGCGTTGAAAATAATCGGTGTGTCGGCAGTTAAGCCTTGTGGCAGATGTTTTTTAACCGCAATCCAGTCAAACAAAGGATACCAGCAGGCGACATACGCACCTGCCACAAACGGCAGAAACCATTTGCGAAACACGCCCATTTGCCACGCCACAAATAGGGCGGCGAGCAGAACGCCTGTGGCTATGGTAACTTTCAGGCTGCCTGAAATGTCCATACCGATAAATTGTTTGCACAAAAGGAATGTTACGCCTGTCCAAACAATGGCAAAGGCGGCAAGGATAAAATCTTCGGGTTGATCAAACATATTAAACGCTAAACGATGAACCGCAACTGCAAGTGGTTACGGCATTAGGGTTGCGAATGACAAATTGCGAACCTTGCAGGCTCTCGGTGTAGTCGATTTCCGCACCGACTAAATATTGATAACTCATCGGGTCAATCAAAAAGGTTAAACCGTCTTTTTCAATTTGAAAATCATCGTCATTGACAATTTCGTCAAAAGTAAAACCATATTGAAACCCAGAACAACCGCCGCCTGTAACAAATACCCGCAGTTTTAATTCAGGATTGTTCTCTTCGGCAACCAAATCTTTCACTTTGGCACAGCAGTTTTCGGTAAAAATAAT
>JAFZMY010000120.1 GCA_017553165.1 Neisseriaceae bacterium | reverse complement strand
TCGGTGAATAAGGTAACGCCAAAATTGTTTGCCGCAGCCCCTGACCCTTACAAAATGGCGGCTTTGGGCGAAGACGGTATTGTGCCTTATATTCAATCTATTGGACTGTATCGCAATAAAGCGCGGCATATTGCGGCGTGTTGCCACTCGTTAGTCGAAAAATTTAACGGCACTGTGCCTAATAATCGTGCCGATTTAGAAAGCCTTGCTGGCGTAGGACGCAAAACCGCTAATGTAGTGCTGAATACGGCTTTTGGCAAACCCACGATTGCGGTTGATACGCATATTTTTCGTGTTGCGAATCGCACAGGTTTGGCACGCGGCAAAACGGTTTTGGCAGTGGAAGAAGCATTACTTAAAAACACACCCAAAGCGTTTTTAAAAGACGCTCATCATCTGCTGATATTGCACGGTCGCTACACCTGCAAAGCAAGAAAACCTTTGTGCAATCAATGTGTTGTACGAGATTTGTGTGCGTTTAATGAAAAGACTGAATAAATTTGAGACTGCCGGAAAAGTTTTCCGGCAGTCTAAATTATATTAATTCATATTTATAGAAGTTTAATATAAATAATTTTCATTATGCAATGCACAAATGATATTTAAAAAAATATTTATATAAATCATATTGTTATTTAATTTTTATTAGATCTCAAGTGGTATATAGTTGCCCCCCAAATCTGGGTAGGCTATAATTAAAATTTGGCTCTGAAAATTTTCAAGAAGGTTATAGTCACCCCCCAAAATTGGGTGGGCTATATACCACTTAAAGTGGTATATAGTATTCCTGAATTAACAGGACTGTAATAAGAGCAGTGTGGTTTAAAGAAGCTCGCGTGGTATATGTGTGCATTCGCATAAAAGGGGTATCCACTGACCCACACAACAATCCCCCAAATAATCAAAACCGACAAGTTACTGCTTGTCGGTTTTGTCTTTATAACTTTTCCGGCAGACTTTACAATGATGATTCTTTTAAGATTTCCATATATAAATCATCAATTACTGCTTGTGAATTTTGACTGTAATCAAATGTTGGAATTTGAAAACTACGTAGCCATGTTATTTGACGTTTAGCAAGTTGGCGTGTTGCCACGATGCCTTGTTTGATAAAGGTGTCAAAGTCGATTTCACCTGATAAATGTTGCCATGCTTGACGATACCCAACGCATCGCATAGATGGATAATCAATGGTTAAATTGGGATAGGTTTGTTGCAACTGTCGTACTTCATCTAAAAATCCTTTTTTTATCATCGTATTAAAACGTTGTTCGATAGTTGAATGAAGTTGTTTGCGATTATCTGGCATTAAACCGAACGCTTTAACATGCAATGTTGACGTTTGTTCTTGTTTCAATAATTCGCTCATTGGCGTACCTGTAATGCGGAATATTTCTAATGCTCGTTCAATCCTTTGGCTATCATGACAATCGAGTTTATCCGCAGTGATAGGGTCATGTTTTTGCAACTCTTGATATAAGTAGTTTAAGCCATAGCGTTGTTTTTCTTCTTGTAAAACTTTACGAATATTCTCATCGGCAGATGGTAGATTATTTAATCCAAAAGTTAACGCACGAAAATACATCATAGTTCCACCTACAATTAGCGGAATATTTCCTCGCATTTGAATTTCATCACACAATTTAGTGCAATCTTCAACAAAATCTGCAGCACTATATGTTTGCGTAGGTGTTTTAATATCGATTAAATGGTGCGGACAGATAGATTGTTCCATTGCATCTGGCTTGGCTGTGCCAATGTCCATATCTTTATAAATCAAAGCGGAATCCATGCTAATAATTTCAATCGGCAGACGCTTGGCTAACGCCAATGCTAATGCTGTTTTTCCGGTAGCAGTCGCACCTATAATCGCAAAAATATTCATAATCTATTTGTTTATATTTATTGTGTGCAAATATTATATTAAATAGTCTGAAACCTTTGCAAAATTAGCATCTCTTTGCACATTTCGTACGTTTGCGTTGCTTTTCAACGACAAGCATTTCTACTTGTTATGTCTTCGTTTGCTGTGCTACTACAACTTTGAAATATGCTCACATCTACTAATTTTGCAAAGGTTTAAGTCTGCCGGAAAGGTTGTTCTAATATACTTTCCGGCAGACTTTTACAAAATTATCTTTTAACTAAATTATCACCATCTTTTTGATGTAATAATCTAAACACTTGCGATGACAAAATAGTTACTGTCCCTAAAATAATAAATGTCAGCCGAAATGCGTTATGAATATTGCCATGAATCAACCAATCTTGCTGACTTATCCACCGCAATAAAGATGCACCTGCTGCCAAACCAAAGCTAATCGATAACTGTTGATTAACCGAAATTAAGCTATTACCACTACTATTTTGCGTCTCTTGTAAATCCGCTAATGCGATAGTATTCATTGCTGAAAACTGTATGGAATTTAACACCCCCAATAGCAATAATATTGGAATAAATAAAACAGGGTGAATTTCTTGTAATGGCAAGGCAAAAGACATCATAACCAAACCGATTAATACAGTATTAGTCAATAAAACTTTGCGATAACCAAAACGACGAATAACAGTTGTAATCACAGATTTGGCAAACATTGATGTAATTGCCATCGGTGCTAACATCCAACCTGAAACTTCCGGAGAATATAAAAACGCCACTTGAAATAACAATGGCAATAACAATGGAATAGAACTAATCCCAATCCGACTAAATAAATTACCAAATAAGCCAACTCTAAATGTACGTACTCTTAATAATTCTAATGAAAACAAGGCATTTTTTTGTTTTTGTGCGTGTTTTACATAGGCATACAAAGATAAAATTCCTAAACACGACAATAAAACAAATAAACGCCAACCACCGCCCTGCCCAACTAAATCCAATCCCAATGTCAATGCAAATGCCGCAAATGCAAATAAAAAATAACCTGATATATCGATTTTTTCCTGATTACCGGTGAAATTAGGAAAATTACGTACGCCAAACCATAATCCTAAAACTACAATCGGCAGATTAATCAAAAAAATCCAATGCCAACTTGCTAAAACAGTTAAATATCCACCCAATAGCGGACCTAATACCGGACCTAATAATGCTGGCATCATGGAGGTAGTAATAATGTTTAGCCATTGTTCTTTATCGAATGCACGCATTAGGGTTAATCGTGCTACCGGAGTCATCATCGCCCCACCTACTCCTTGAATAACACGAAACAAAACCAATGCCGACAAACTATCAGCAGTCGCACATAAAAAAGAACCAATGCCAAATAATGAAACTGCACATAAAAAAACCTTTTGCGTGCCAAAACGATCCGCTAATGCACCACTCAAAGGCATTACCAATGCCAAAGTCAATGCGTAACTAATCACTGCCATTTGCATATTCAAAGGCGATACCCCTAAATCAGTAGCAATGGAAGGAAGTGCAGTATTAAGAATAGTCGCATCTAACATCTGCATAAAAACAGCAGTTGCAAGAATCCAAGGAATATGCCGTTTTTGTGATGGCGTTGCTACAACTGTATTCATCAATGATTAAAATAATGATAATTTAATAGTCTGCCGGAAAACATCGTCAATTGATAGCAAAATCCACATGCTTGGGTTCATTTTATACCGTATTATGCTTAAACCGTCTTGGTAGATTTTGCTTTTAATCAACCTAATTATTCTAACTCTTAAATCAAAAGTCTGCCGGAAAACTATTTTTTCATATACTAAAAACATTATATTTTTGATATTATTTACAATTATAAATATAAATTATTTATATGTTTTATTTTATTTATCACAATATCAAAAGTTAGACAAATATAGATATAACATATTGTAATTAAATAAATTTAATTACAATAATCACCAAAAAATCAATTAAAATTTTTTCTTTCACGTTAATAAAATTGATTTATTATCAATAACAATCTAATAAATTTTGACTTAAATCAGAAAAATTATACCAATAGGTGTAAATAATACGAACCAATCACGGTTAAACAAACTTTTCCGTGTTCACTCAAACGAAAGGAACCTTATCATGAGTAAATCAATTAAAACTATCGTGTGTGCTGTGTTTGGTGCGACTGTTGCAATGAGTTCTGCTGCATTTGCAGATAGCAAAGCAGATCAAGAATTATTGCAATCAGCACAAGCTATTTTTAAACCTTTACCAACATTTGAAGAAATGCAAAAGGTTAAAAAAGTAACAGACGCACAAATCAAATTAGGTCAAGCTCTTTTTAATGACCCTCGTCTTTCTGCTGACCAAGTACAATCTTGTAACACTTGCCACAACTTGGCAACCTACGGTGTAGATAACCAATCTTTCTCCAAAGGTGTAACTGGTGGCTTCGGTGGTCGTAACGCTCCTTCTGTTTTGAACTCTTCTTTATTCATCGCTCAATTCTGGGACGGTCGTGCCAAAGACGTGGAAGAACAAGCAGGTGGTCCTATGCTCAACCCAGCTGAAATGGCTATGCCAGATGAAGCTTCTGTTGAAAAAGTATTACGCTCTATTCCTGACTACAAACCAATGTTCGATGCAGCATTCGGCAAAAGTGCTAACAATGTAAACTTCAAAAATGCAACTGCTGCAATCGGTGCATTTGAACGTACATTGCTAACTCCAACCCGTTTCGATAAATACCTACGTGGCGATATTAACGCTTTAACACAAGCTGAACGTGCTGGCTTGAAAACATTTATCGACGTAGGCTGCGTGGCTTGTCATACTGGCGTTGGTATGGGTGGCGATCAATATCAAAAATTTGGTTTGGTTGATGGTCCTTACTGGAAATTCACAGGCTCGAAAAAACCTGACGAAGGTCGTTTCGAAGTTACCAAATCCGAATCTGATATGAATGTATTCCGCGTACCTGGCTTACGTAACGTTGCTCGCACCTATCCATACTTCCATGATGGTAGCGTTTGGAGCTTGGAACAAGCCGTTGATATTATGGGTCAAGCACAATTAGGTCAAAAAATGTCTTCCAAAGACGTGAAGAGCATTGTTACCTTCTTGAATGCTTTAACTGGCGAAGTGTCTGAAAAAGCACGTACAGTACCTACTCTACCTGCTGCTGGTCCTAACACACCACACAAAAATCATCATATGTAAAATGTGATTTTTGCGTTTCCTAAAAAGGCTACTTTGGTAGCCTTTTTTTATTACATACTCAATGATACAACTTATTGATATTCATTAATAAAATTTTTCAACTTTTCAATAAATGGCATACCATTCCTTGCACCTTTATGAGTTACCGATAATGCAGCTGCGGCAGTGGCGTAGTAAATGGCATCTTTAAGAGATAGGTCAAAAAATGCCGCCAATGCTCCATTAAAGGTATCACCTGCACCGGTGGTATCTACAACGTTAACTTTGAAAGCATTTTGATATTGTAATTGATTGTTTTGTTTGTATAAAACTCCATTTTTACCGCATGTAATAATGTAGTTATCATTGGAATTATTAAGTAAATGCGTTTGAATATCCGCATCAGCTTGCAAGTTATAAAGTTGTTTATATTCAATTAAATTTGGTGTAACAAAAGTGGCATTTAGCAATAATTCATCAGGTAAATCCTGTGCAGGTGCAGGGTTTAAAATAAAATGTTTACCGTATTTACGTGCTTGATGACAAGCATAAACCACACATTCCAAAGGAATTTCCAAAGAACATAAAATTACATCGGCAGCAAGAATTTTTGCTTGCTGTTGGCGAATGTCATCAACACTTAAAGCTACATTTGCTCCGCCAACTACGATAATAGAATTGTCATTTTGCGATAAATTTACCACTGCCACACCAGTCGATACCTTGTTTTTAATGTAAATTCCGGTGGTATCGATGTTTTCTTGTTTTAAGATTTTAGTTTCGCGTCTGCCCATTTCATCATCACCAACAGCCGCAATCATTGACACTTCTGCACCAAGACGTGCCGCTGCAACTGCTTGATTTGCACCTTTGCCACCAGATAATATCTCAAAATCCGAACCAAATACGGTCTCGCCTATTTGTGGCATTACATTAGTGGTAACCACAAAATCAGTATTTATGCTGCCTATAATCAAAACTTTCATTATTTTTCCTTGTTATTGTTAAGTTTCGTTGCAAATTGTATAAAAACTTTATGATTGTATAACTATAAAAATTTTCCGGCAGAGTATTTAATTAAATAGTCTGCCGGAAAAATTTTTAATTATTTTGAATTGGTCATACAACTACATCTGTTGTATTAATCTGCGAATCTTGTTTGATATATACTAATTTTGTTAGTAGATAACGCAACACTATACCATAAATTGGCAAGAAAAATATCAAGTTTATGAATAACTTAAATAGATAATCGGCAGTTGCTATTTGTAACCAATTGTTTGCCATAAAATGATCGCTACTATTTGCAAAGGCTGTCGCAAAAAAGCAAAATGTATCCATTGCACAACCCATAATCGAAGATGCTGCTGGTGCTAAATACCACGATGGCAAATTTCGCAAACGGTCAAATACCAAAATATCTAATAGTTGCCCTACTAAATATGCAATCAAACTTGCAATTACAATTCTTATCACAAATATATCGAATGACATTAAATCTGACCATTGTGTCCAATGTCCATCTTTAAACAACATGGAAATTGCATACGATAGCAACAATGCTGGGAACATGGCGTAAAACACAATTTTACGTGCATCTCGTTTACCGAAAATTCTTACGGTTAAATCCGTTGTTACAAAGATAAATGGAAAGCTTAATGAGCCCCAAGTATTGTGAATGCCCCAAATTGTAAATGGAAATTGCACCAAGTAATTGCTAATCGCAATAATTGCAATATGAAAAAACATTAAGCGACGTAGTGATACACGTCTTTGTTCAAGAGTAAAAGAATACATAGCCGTAGTTTTTTATAGTGGGAGGTTCGCGAACCACTGGTTAATCGGAAAAATTTAAGGGGGCATATTCTAATGATTAATTTACTCAAAAACAATAACAAACTACTAAAAAATTAAAATTTCATAATCTTTATTTTGTTAAATTGCAAATAATGTTTTTATAAAACAATATGTTGTAAAACAGATTGGGATTATTCATGTAACGATGAATTTTTATAAATTGAAACCTTTGCAAAATTTGGTAGATGTGAGCAGATTTCAAAGTTGTAATAGCACAGCAAACGAAGACATAACAAGTAGAAAGGCTTGTCGTTGGAAAGCAACGCAAACAGAAATGTGCCGCAAATGCTAATTTTGCAAATGTTTCAAATTATCGATAAAGTATTTATTAAAAAGTCTGCCGGAAAAGTTTTTTAAATGTTTTTCCGGCAGACTTAAACCTTTGTAAAACTGGTAGATGTGAGATGAGTTCAAAGTTATAGTAACACAGAAAACGAAGTTTCGACGAAGCCAAAAACGAAGACATAACAAATAGAAGAAACCCGTGCAAAACCTAATTTTTGAAAAAGAAACGCAGTAGGCGTGGGCTTTCTATCTCACCAACCGTCCGATAGGGCTGAATAAAAAGCTGTTAAAATACAATTGATTAACGCTTACGGCGTTTTGGTGGGCTGGAAGGTCCACCCTACAGCAGGATTAAATTTTTGTTTAAGTAAGGGTTTTGCAGTAGTTTCTATAAAGGCTTTGTTTTTCGAGCAACGTAAACATAAGAAATGTGCCGCAGATGATAGTTTTGCAGAGGTTTCAGACTTTAAATTACTCCTAAAAACAAAAAACCGTTTTAGCTAAACTAAAACGGTTTTTGAATTAACATTTATAAAATACTATTACAGTGTTAAACCGCCTGTAATTTCGATAGCGGCACCGTTGATATAAGATGCTTCGTCTGATGCCAAGAATGCGAATAAATCGGCGATTTCTCGTGGTTCTGCCATGCGTTTCATCGGAATGCGAGCCGCCATTGAATCGCGAATGTTTTCAGGCATTTTTTGTACCATCGGTGTAGCAACGAAACCTGGACAAATGGCGTTAGCACGAATGCCTTTTTTGCCCAATTCTCTTGCCCAAACTTTGGCAAAGCCGATTACGCCAAATTTAGATGCGGCGTAGTTGGTTTGACCGAAGTTGCCATACACACCTACAACCGAAGAAGTGTTTAACACCACGCCATAACCTTGTGCCACCATTTGATTAACAATCG
Source organism: Neisseriaceae bacterium (assembly GCA_017553165.1). GTDB lineage: Bacteria > Pseudomonadota > Gammaproteobacteria > Burkholderiales > Neisseriaceae > RGIG9985. Next base: position 1,211 of record JAFZMY010000120.1, on the reverse strand, counting down.
CACGAGTCATATTGTAAGTGCCTTTTAAGTTGATATTAATGACGCTGTCAAATTGCTCATCAGTCATTTTAATCATTTGTGCGTCTTGGGTAATGCCCGCAATGTTGCACAAAACATCAACACGTCCATGCTCTTTCAATACGTCATCATACATTGCTTGAATGGACTCTTTGTCAACTACATTAACTACGTAGCCTTTGGCTTTTCCACCTAATACATTGATGTCATTTGCGATTTTATCTACTGCTTCTTTATTTAAGTCGCATACTGCAATGATTGCACCTTCTTGGGCAAATTTTTGAACCGTTGCCAAACCGATACCACCAGCGGCACCTGTAATAACAGAAACTTTATTCTGCAAACGCATAAAAACCTCCTTGAAATAAGGGAAAAATCAGTCATACAACTTGCATAAGCAAGGCTACATTATACTACTTTTCACTGCATAGCACCAAATAAGAAATAAGTTAAATTTATCCTGCAAAACACTTGTTTTTACCATTCGTCATTTTGAGCAAAGCGAAAGCAAGGTTTATTTCACCGATAGGTGAAATCTTTATTATCCTGTAAATAAAGACTCCTACAAAAATCGTCATTGACAAATTTTGCAGGAGTATCTGTCAATATTAATTTTCCGGCAGACTATTTAATTTTATAGTCTGCCGGAAAATTATTACTAATTGATTTATAACTCAAAATCACCCAAATCTGCTGCATCTATCTCTGCGTCAATTTGTCCCACTAAATAGGACGACACTTCCACTTCTTGTGGGGCAACCTGAACATTGTCGGACACCAACCATGTATTAATCCACGGAATCGGATTTTGGCGAGTATCAGGGAATGCGGGCGGCAAATTCACAGCCTGCATGCGGGCGTTGGTAATGTATTCCACATACTGTCCCAAAATATCTTTGTTTAAGCCAATCATCGAGCCGTCTTTGAATAAATAATCAGCCCATTCTTTTTCCTGCTCTGCCGCGCGTTTGAATAATTCAAAGCATTCACCTTGTGCTACTGCAGCTACTTCGCCCATTTCTTCGTCATCAATGCCCTTTTGCATGATGTTAATAATGTGCTGCGTGCCTGTTAAATGCAAGGCTTCATCGCGTGCGATTAGGCGAATAATTTTGGCATTACCCTCCATCAATTTGCGTTCGGCAAAAGCAAAAGAACAGGCAAAACTCACATAAAAACGAATGGCTTCTAAT
>JAFZMY010000119.1 GCA_017553165.1 Neisseriaceae bacterium | reverse complement strand
TGATTGAATAGTGAATTTATCATTTAATCCTTCATTTTCAATAACACTTGCAATTTGAGCTATCGCTTTATGTAAATCTTTTCTGCCGGTATACCCTTCCGGATTATCCATATCATCATAAGACATAATATGCCATGTATTGCTATTAGGATTACCTTTTAGTTCTTTTTCTAATTGTATTCCTAACATTTTTGCCATTGAGTTAATTATATTCTCTAATGCCTCTCCTTCGGCTAATCCTTGTTGATTTTTTGTTTCTTCGGCTTTATTTCTTTGTTCTCTGATTTCTTTGCTAAAATTAATGAATTTAGAACCGATATATGCCCATTCCGCACCAGTAATACCTAATCCGTATGCTGCACCAGCCTTATATCCCATTGCGATTGCGGCTTTGCCTATTTTGCTTGAATCAGCATTTTCAATATCCAATACTGCACATTGATTAGTAGATATGTCTAAAATAGTATTAAAATCAGCAGTATCTTTAAATGATTTATCTAATTGCTCAAATAAAGATTGAACAGATAAAGAATCTACAAGCAACACCAAACTATGCGTATCACCAAAAGCAGAAGTTTCAGCGTCTGCGTGTAATTTCACTTTAACTTCTTTGCCTACTTGATCATCTACAATATGGTCAATTTGATTGCCCCTAAATAAGGGTTGATTTTCAATCGCAACATTAATTTCACTACCATAATGTTTTTGCGAAACAGCAGTCATACTGGGATAAGTATCTGCTTTGATATTGTATAAATTATCAAAATTGCTTGTACCAGTATTTACAATATCTAATGAATTTAACATTATTTCATCGATACTTGTCCAAAAATAAGCGGTTGTTTTTTCTGCTGCAATAAGCACGCCCATTTGATAATTAAATCGCAAGGATTCAACATAAGAAACCAATGGTGTATTAGGTTCTTTAGCGTCAGGAAAGGTAATACTACTAATGCGTTGATATTCATTAGCAATTTCCAATATTCTATTGAGTGCTGTATCGATTTGTTCCAATTTGTCCATATATTCTTTCGACACCAACAAACTTTTGAAAGAATTGACTTGTTGCGAAATTTCCGTTTTTGCTTTATTTACTTCAAGAATATAATCAGAAATATTTTTGGAATTACCAATTCGTTCCAAAACAGCCGTCAAATTTTTATTGATACCTTGTGCTAATTCATTAACGATTTTATCGTATTGATGAATATTGCTACCTGCATTTTCTTCAAAATAATCTATTTTTTGATTATCTGGACTATTGCGATATGTATTGAAAGTATCAAGTGCTTTTCTTAATTCTAATGTTGTGGTTACTTCTTCTTTTTCTTCTATAATTTTGCCTGAAATATCTTTTTCTAAAACACCATCATTAACAGAACCTACTCCTGCACCGTTAAAAGTGAAAGTATTCTTAATTAAATTTTCATCTTGATGAAGAATATGAAAGGCAGTAGCAAGGTGTCCGCCCAAACTGTAACCAGTTACAGTAATTTGTTTACCATTTGGAATAAGTCCTTCTTTTTTAAGATTTTGAAACCATTGCTCCATATCAGAAATTTGACCAAACGCCCAACCTGTTTCAGCAATTTCTAATGTATTAGTTGCAACACAGTCCCTAACTTGGTCTTCCACAAATTCCGTACTGCGGAATGATAGTACCAATTCACCATTGCTTTTTTCAAAAAGCGTACCTGAAAAACCACTTTTTGTGTTCGCAATGTGTTGAACAACTTTCCAATCTTTGGCAAATTGCTCGGCTTGGGTTGTGGTGAATTTGCTTGAATGGTTATTGCCTTTAACCAAATAACCGTCTTCACCAGTCAAATTTCCATTTATCTTGGAAACATCAGCAATCGTACCTGCTGGGCTTGTTAAATGTCCATATAATGCTTCCGCAGCGATTTGCAAGTTTGCGTAAGTCAATAATTCAGTTGCAGAAAAATTGTTTTGTGCCATTTTTTGTTACTCCTATGAGTTGGTTGGTTGAGAAAGTTTTAAAACCTGAAGTGTGAAATTACGAATCGGATTACTGTCTTTCAATTCAGGACAATGTTCAGGACGATGTATCCAAGGATCTCTTCCTGTTGCTTTTGAACCTAATCCAGATTCAAAAGAAAAAATCGTTTTTTCCGCCAATAATTCATTTGTTTGGCGGTCAATAATTTTAATGGTTACTCCTGCTACCCAATGTTTGCGTAGTTCAGGATCAACATTGTTTTCATAAGTTACCGCATAGCGTGCAGGGTCAGACGGATTTTTAATCACGCTGTCTCGTTCTTCATCAATATCGCCATGCCCTTTATATTGCCAATATCTACTAATGCTACCGTCTTCTTTTAAAACATCAACAAAGGAATATTTTTCACCACTAAATCCTAAAAAACTAGCGATATAAGCACCTTCAGAAAACTCAACATCAGCAATAGCAGCACTCTTCCACATAGGATCGGCTGCTAAATCCCAAATAGTTCTGTTTATTTCATCTTTTTCTTTTCCACGCACTTTCAACAACATCACCCCATCAACATTATCCACAGTGCGATAAATCTTTTCCCCTGCTTTTTTACATTGTTCATCAAATACTGCTTTTGCCGCTTCATACTTGGCTTGGGCTTCGTTATATTTCGCAATTTTCTTTTCTGTGGCTTGTTGTATTTCTCTTTTGTAGGGAATAGGCACAATTAAAATAGATAAAATAACAGCAATCACCGTAGCAATAATTTTATAAAGATTTTTTACTTTTAAAAAATGACCACCCACCCAAATTACAAGAGACGACAACACAACGGCAATAATAATGTCGTCAATGATTTTGGAGTAATACATCGCTTTCATAAAAAAATGAAATTCTTTTTCAAACATTTGCTTTGTCCTTAATAAAATATTTTAGCAAGGTAGGCTGGGCACTTGTTGCACATGAGTTATTTCATCTCTACAAGGAAACAATGCTTTGCCAATTAATGGATAAAATAGTTTAGGAGCAAAAATCATTAACACTACAAAGCCAATATATAACCAACCACCAATCATCAAACGAGCAACGCCATCAACCCCAAACGCTCTTGGCAAAGGCAAAACAAAAAACGCCCCTGCCAAGACAATCAGGTAGCAAATAATCAAATACTGCAAACGCAGATAATAAACCGATGATTTGGTGTAAATATCTGTGATGTCTTGTCGAAAACTCATATTTTTTAATCTCCATGTAAAGCTAACGTATGGTGTGCAACTTGTTTCCTACACTGTTTAGAAACTCCTGCAAAACCCTATCAGAAACAAACTATAATCCTGCCATAGGGTGGGACAACACAACCCACCAAAACGCCGCAGGCGTTAATCCATTGTATTTTAACAACTTTTTATTTAACCCTGTCTGACGGTTGGTGGGATGGTAAGCCCACCCTACGGCGTTTCTTTTTCAAAAATTAGGTTTTGCAGGAGTTTCTGTTTAACAAATTTATCAGGCAAGCTGATAGAAACTCTTGCAAAATCCGTTATTCGCAAATTAAGCGAAAGCGTTGTGAAGAATCTCAACTTATTGTTGTATAAAGATTCTTCGCTATCGCTTACAAATAACGAGTAACGGAAAAATTGGGTTTTGCATAGGGTTATGATAACAAGCTCTAACTACACAAAACCAACGGCTTGAAAACAAGGCTCGAATTGTATATAAAATCCAATAATTTTGCAATGATTTTTGTGTTTATTTTAAATCGTTTTTTTTTTTTTTTTTTTTGCATAATCACTTAGTTATACTTGCATTTGCATTTGC
>JAFZMY010000017.1 GCA_017553165.1 Neisseriaceae bacterium | reverse complement strand
TGTGTCTTCAATTAAAATTAGCACAGGCGATGAGTTGCAAATTGCCGTACAACCGTCCAAAGGCAAAAAATGCGTCCGTTGCTGGCACTACACAGACGACATCGGCGTGGTTCATGAACACCCAGAACTCTGCCGCCGCTGCGCCAACAATTTAAGCAGCAAAGACGAAAAACGACAGTTTGTGTGATTTTAAATAACAGTAAGTGGGTCTTTAGGACCCACTTACATAAAAACGCTGGAAATATTGCAAAATTCAAATAACAAATGTAAAAAACCAAGTTAGACATTTCCGGCAGACTACCTAAACCTTTTTCGGCAGTCTATACGTAACTCCTGCAAAACTCATTGTAAAACGAATCTATAAATCTATAATTTTATGATATTGCCATATTATGCACTGTTGGCAATAAATATAATTTAGCAATTAAAAATAAAGAAAGACCTAAAACACCTGCAATAACGCCCCATTTCCCTTTCTTACGTGCATTAGGACAAAAATAATATACAGCCAAACTAAAACTAAAAAACAAAGAAGCAACCACCCATACCAATCGCTCACTTGCGTAGCGATTTAAAGTGTAAGTTTCTGTAAACATAATATACATCTGCCACAAAACAGAAAAAGCCATTAAAAATATACCTAAAGGTATAAAAATAACAGACAATAAAAACAAAGTATTCTGCATAAAAAACCTTTTTCACAAATTTAAAATTTTAAATCATGTATTCATAAGTACTCATATCGTATAACACAAGACATGAATACCAGTATTACTACCAAATATAGTAGGTTCATATCAAAACCACAGCCAGCTTATGGTTCACCTTGCCTTATTATCTATACTGTCTGCTACTCACCGCCTTGTCTGCTTTTGATCTGAACCTACTACAATTAACATTGAAATCATGAAAAATACCACCTACGACTTTACACGTCAAATAACAACAATTCTCAAACCGTGATAGCACGGCAATTTAACAGTGATTTTTCCTTAACATTATTTATCGGAAACTCCTGCAAAACTCACACATAAACAAAAAGTTTAAGTTACTTTTAAAAAGTAGGTTTTGCATTAGTTTCTTATCGGTTAAAATCCCCCCTATTCTTTTATTTAATATTTAGCAAAACTCATGTTGATTCAAACCAAACACACACATTTTCAATTATCTAAAAACGATAACCTATTAGACAAATTAGAAGCAACAGGACACGATGTATCTTACCAATGTCGCAATGGTTATTGCGGTGCATGTCGCATTAAAATGCTTTCCGGCAGTGTATCTTACTCAAAACAACCATTAGCACTTATAGGAAAAGATGAAATTCTTCCTTGTTGCTGCCAAGTTCACGAACCATTAAAATTAGACATATCTTTACGTAGCGAACAACAAGACCTGTTTATAAAAGACCTATTCGACAAATAAAACATACATAAACACAACTTTTTTACCACAAATTACACATTGTTCAACTTATATAACTATCTGTTTTTTATTTGAATTTCATTCAAAAGCATCAAGAAACCATATTTTAATAATAATAAAATCAGTAGAAAACAGTATGTTAACAGCTATAAGTTCTACTACAATCTCAAACTGTTGGGCGCTATTGGATTTTTAAGTCGCATATCCTTTCGGCTTAAACTAATTTAACAACCAATGGTGTTCGGCATTTCTCCTCTATTTCTCCTTTCTAAATTTGCGTGATTTCATTACAAAGAAATCACGCTTTTTTTATATTTTGCTAACTTTGATTATAATACTTCAAAAATCAATACTTGCATTTATTCCAATAAAAGAATAGAATCGCCCCCTTGTAATATTTTTTAAGTTTTAATTTTTAGGAGATTATTCAATGGCCAACAGTGCACAAGCCCGTAAACGTGCCCGTCAGGCAGTGAAACAACGCGCACATAATGCAGGTTTGCGTACCGCGTTTCGTACTGCCGTAAAAAAAGTAGTTAAAGCAATCGAAGCCGGTGATAAAGCAGTTGCACAAGCAACATACATTGAATCGGTTAAAATTATCGATCGCATTGCTGATAAAGGCATTTTCCATAAAAACAAGGCAGCACGTCATAAAAGTCGTCTGTCTGCCCGCATCAAAGCAATGGCATAACGAATTTATAACTTGCAATTTAATATATTGCGTTTAAAATCAGGCTGGATATGCGTTACATTTAGTGCTATCCAGTCTTTTTTCTGATAGGTAAATATGGAACAAACAACAAATATCGCACGTGGTGCAGTAATGTTAGATATTACCGGTGCATCACTTACCGACGAAGATAGAAAACGTTTATCTCACCCCAATGTGGGTGGAGTGATTTTGTTCCGCCGCAATTTTATATCTATCAAACAATTAAAAGATCTAATTTCTGAAATCAAATCATTACGCACCCCACATTTAATCGTAGCTGTGGATCACGAGGGCGGTAGAGTGCAACGCTTTTTAGAGGGTTTTACTCGTATTCCGGCAATGCGTCGTTTAGGTCAAATCGCCGATGAAAAAGGCTTACCATTCGCACAAGATTTAGCTCAAAAAACCGGCTATGTATTAGCAACCGAATTGCGTGCCTGTGATATTGATTTATCATTCACTCCGGTATTAGATTTGGATTATGGTTGTTGCGATGTAATCGGCGACCGTAGTTTTCATCACGATGCCAACACCGTTGCTATATTAGCCGAATCATTGCATTTAGGATTACGTCGTGGTGGGATGGCTTCTTGTGGTAAACATTTTCCAGGTCATGGAGCTGTAACTGGGGACAGTCATTTAGAATTACCATACGATTCTCGTACTCGCATGGAAATGAATGGTGATTTAATTCCATTTCACCGTTTAATTGCATCAGGTATGGCTGCAGTAATGCCGGCACATGTTTTATATAAACGTATTGATAAAAATCCTGCTGGCTTTTCATCTTATTGGCTGCAAAAAGTTTTGCGTAATGAATTAGGATTCGATGGTATTATTTTTTCAGATGATTTAACTATGGAAGGTGCATGTGGTGTCGGTAATATTAATGAACGCACAACTGCTGCACTTAATGCAGGTTGCGATGTTGCTTTAGTATGTAATCGCATTGATTTAGCCGATGAGTTAATTCACACCATGATGCCATTTACTAATTATGAATTAGCACGTCGCTGGAAGTTGGTAGAAGGACAAGGTTCGGCGGAATATTTTTCCCAATTAATCTTGCAAGACGAATTTCAAAAAATCGCAAAAGAAGTTGAAATAGAATAAAAAAATAGTCTGAAACCTTTGCAAAACTGGTAGATGTGAGCAGATTTCAAAGTTGTAGTAGCACAGCAAACGAAGGCATAACAAGTAGTTAGGCTTTGTTTGTGAGCAACGCAAACGTACGAAGAAACTCCTGCAAAACCTAATTTTTGAAAAGAAACGCCGTAGAGTGGGCATCCTTGCCCACCAAACCGTGCCGATATGGCTGAATAAAAATCGTTGAAATACAATAAATTAACGCCTACGGCGTTATGGTGGGTTGTGTTGTCCCACTCTACGACAGGATTAAATTTTTGTTTCTGATAGGGTTTTGCAGGAGTTTCACGAAATGTTCCGCAGATGCTAATTTTGCAAATGTTTCAGTCTGCCGGAAAAGTTTATTACTTAACAACCTTTCCGGCAGACTGTTTACAACACATATCATGATTTGTTTTAGACCTATTGTTTTTTTTTAATTTTTTGATTATTAATCTGAAAATTTAATCCCCCACAAAATATAAGCAATCAAGGCTATTATCATAATCACAATTATGCCAAGACCTAATCTACTTTTGCGTCGCTGTAAATTAGATGTGGTGATATTTGGAGTGGCAGAAGCTATTGATGGTTTATTTTCTTCACAACGAGTACCGCAATCTTGACAAAACTTGGCATTTTCCACTATTTGAGATTTACAATATTGGCAATTTTTCATAACAAATTCTATCAATAACTTAAATATTTATTGCTTCATTTATAAATTAAAACACTGCCGGAAAGTCTTATTAAACAGAAGTTTTGCAATAGTTTCAAATAATAATTTCCGGCAGACTTTTAATAATATAAATTTAATCAATAACGTAGCAAAACTGCACCCCAAGCGAAGCCGCCGCCTATGCCTTCTAATAATAGGTGTTGTCCGCGTTTAATTTTGCCGCATCTAATGCCCTCGTCTAATGCCAAAGGAATACTTGCCGCCGAAGTGTTGGCGTGTTCGGCAACGGTGAGAATGACTTTTTCGTGTGG
>JAFZMY010000118.1 GCA_017553165.1 Neisseriaceae bacterium | reverse complement strand
TTCTATTACTTCGGTATTGTATAATAATTTGCTTTTTAAGCCAAAGCGAATAAATGAATCTCCAATAATTATATCATCAGATGCTCCGCCATAAACTATGTCAGAACCTTCACTTCCTTGTAAAAAGTCTCTATTTTTACTACCAAAAACAAAATCATTGCCTTCGCCGCCAACTGCACAATCTCCGGCTTCGTTATTTCCTTCTTTAATTGTGTGTTCGTTTTTATAGCCGGTATGAATTTCATCATCTCCATCAACTCCAAAGATAAAATCTCTACCGTCTTCACCAATAATTACATCTTTATCTAATTGTTTGAGTTTCTCATCTTTTTGGTAATTTGGATTATAGCTACTTCCATATATATAATCACTGCCGGAACCGCCATAAATTATATCTGTATAGGGGCTTACAAATACTTTATCATTGCCTTTATTTGCATATACTTTTACGCCAGCTGAACTTGATGCGGTAACTACATCATCTTTTTCTCCACAATAAATTGTGGCGTGTGCATTTATATCATATAGCGTAAATGTATTGTATTTATCAAATTTTCCACTTTGGGTAAATTGTGAATAGTTGATTTTTTCTGGATCGGTTTCTATTTCTGTTTGTAAAGTAATATTTAGTGATGAGTAATAACTATCTTGATGTTTTGCTACATCAAAAAACTTCATAATTGTAATTAATTTATTTTCTTCATGTTTATATATAATTAAATCTGCATCTTTCTTACTTGCATAACTGTCTGTTCTTTGTTTGTTTTGATCTAATTCATACCACATTGTGCTATCCAAAGCATAGGCATAAAAGTCTAAATTATCACCATCTCCCATATTAACAACAACTTGACCATCACCATCACTATCAAAAATGGTATCGCCATCTCCTGCTATATAGGTGTCAAAGCCTGCATCTCCTGCCATATAATCAGGTTGATTATCATCGCCTTCTATCCGTTCTTCTATTACACCTTGACCATGATGTATATTTGTTACTTTATTACCTCCATTTAGAGTGTCGTTACCATCACCACCAATTAATTTATCGGCATATTCAGAACCGGTAATTGTGTCGTTACCATTACCACCAACATATACTATGCCGTTTTCGAGATATTGAGTGAATTCATTGTTAATAACTACATCAGCACCAAGTTCTTTCCACCATTCTTTCAAAGAGGAAACGTCAATGTCTTTATCTAATTGAAATTTTTCACCTGGTTTATCTATGTGATTATATTCATAATTTGTTGTATATTCTGTTAATTTATCAGATTGATTGCTACCAAACATGACAATACGATCTTGATCATCTCTAAAATTATAAATTCCTGATTGTCCTAAAATCTTTAAGCCATTGTAATATTTACCATAATTCATGGAATCTCCACCATAATTTATAGATTTATCATTGATATAATCAGCTTGTGCATAAATACCATCGCCTAATTTAAAATATCCATTATTATTAAAATTTATATTAACTGTTTTACCAATTCCTGATGGATCCATTATTTGCCTTAAAATAGCATTGATTTTATTTGCTTCTATATCCTTTGTATCAAAATCAAAATTATCATCAACAGGTTTAAGTGCAATATTTTCTAATCTTAATGCTTTACCTGTTTGAGCATCATAAACATAGAGAATAGAATCTCTATCCAACGCTAATTTTGTTGAACCAAAAGCAAAAGCACGCTTCCAATAGTCAGCACTATCAGTATCAATGTAATATTGTCTAGAATTTAATTGAAATTCATGCGGTTTGTCGTCTATATTTGTCGCTGTTACATCAATGTAATTTTTTGTTCCTTTTTCGTAAGTTAAATCAGCAAATTGTTGATGAGTTAGTTTAATTTCTTTTGCATTTGGATTAAAGGAATCGCCAACAATTGCTTTAATATCTTCCAAACTAATTGTGCCATTTGCTTGATCTGCTTTGGCATTATTAAAAAAGTTTTGGAAAATTTTTTGTCGTGCCAATGGAATATTATTGCCTATTTCATACATATATTCCTTTGCATCTATATGAACCGTAATATCTTTCTCATTACGAATCCATTTTTCATCAACAATTTTGTTTGATTCAGGCGGAGTTGCTTGTCCCCAAAGATAATATGAAAGAATTTCTTGTGCATAATTGCCATCGGCAAGTTTAATTGTGTTATTAGACATAAAAGTCTCCTAAATTTAATAAGTTAAAAAATACAATAAAATATCAAAAACATTTTATTGCAACTAATTTGGTGAAAAAACACCTTTTCCACAAAGAGAAATGGGGTAATAATAATATCCGTATTTTCCTTTTGTCTCTTTAAGAAATTTATTTATATGTTCGTAATTAGATGTTCTAAGATTCTCTCCAAGTCCTTCATAAGGCTGATCATCCCGTACTCTATCTATAAGCTGTCTCTTGATTTCTAAAAAATAAATTTTGTCCAATACTTGATTAGGTAATAAGGATACAATGTACTCTGAATAAGCGTTGTGTGGTTTATGCTTTTCATCATTTTTTTTGTCTATATCTATACCTTGATAAGAAATCAAACGACAACAATCAGCTGGATAAAAGACAGTGTCAGTTACATTATCTCTTTTAATAATTGAGAAATTTTGATTACTTAAATAAATATTGTCATCTATTTCAGGTTTATATGGTTTAGCATTTAAAGAATACATTCTTTTACGAAAAGCAGTATCAACATCTCTCCCATGAGTCCATTCAAATTTTATTTTATGTATATCCTGAAATAATTCTTCTAAATTTTTATAAGGAACGATCCACGGATAACAAGTTTCTTTTGTTATTTCTAAGGATTTGCCTTTTTTGTCAAATTTTAATCCACAATGAAATTCAACAATTGAAAATGGCTCTACATGTTGATAAGTCCAATCATCCTTAATCATTTTATCTTGTTCCAATAATTTATTCATTCTATACTGCCAATATTGTTTCATTGCTTCTGCAAATAATACTTTTTCATCAATCGGTTTTTCAGGAACGCAAGACAAAATTTCAATATATTTTTGACGAATTTTTTCGTCAGTTAATTTATTAGTTACTGAAACATATTCTTTTTTTGGTGAATAAAAATCTTTTTCTATTGAATAAAACTTATATGCCCAAATAACATTTATAAGTACAATTATAGATAACAATATAATTAAACTTTTTTTCCGTAAAATTTTCATTTAATTCCTTTATATTTTTCAGGCAACCTGAAATCCTAAATCACATAAAAAAACAAATAATCTCCAACATGCAAAACAAATTTGTATAGTTATAACACAACATTAATCACAAAAACAAACAAAATGTGCAAAAAAATTATTTAGCCCACTGCAAAACTCGATTTATCCGTTATTCTTCATTTTGAGTCGTGGCGAAGAATCTTTATAAAACAATTAGTTAATATTATTCATTTCGCCACTCTCAATTCAGAATGATGGGTTTTGCAGAAGTCTCTTTTAGGCGACCTGAAAATAAACAAGTAAATTATTGTTTTTTTCTAATTGACCAAATAAATACATTGAAGTCATTTCTGCCATTGTCGGCAAAGTTGAAGTTTTGTCAGCCATTTTATTTACTCATTATGTGCGTCAAGTTAAAAAATTAAAATTCACTGCGATAAATATTACCGCAATTTGTCATAATATAAGAACTATCTGATTTAGATATTTGAATCCTTGCATACGGCGTTTTATTTTCAAAAATTAGTTTCAAAAATTAGGTTTTGCAGTAGTGTCTAATGAGCAATCTCCCAGTTTTCACCAACGCCAATATCTGCAATCAGTGGAATAGATAAATTTGCTACTTCTGCCATTAATTTTGGTAATGAATCCACAATATATTGCTGTTCTGATTTTGGAACTTCCAACACTAATTCATCATGCACCTGCATAATTAAGTGGGAATTTAGTCTGCCGGAACGTAAGAAATTATCTACATTTATCATGGCACGTTTCACAATATCGGCAGCCGTTCCCTGCATTGGTGCGTTAATTGCAGAGCGTTCAGCTGCAATTCTACGATTAGCATTAGAAGCATTAATATCCGGCAGATATAAACGTCTGCCAAATAAAGTTTCTACATATCCCATTTCACGAGCTAATTGTTTGGTGGATTCCATATAACTTGCAACTGCTGGATAACGTGCAAAGTAGCGAGTGATAAAATTCTTTGCGTCTGCATTGCTAATATGCAAAGCACGAGCCAAGCCGTATTCACTCATGCCGTAAATCAAACCGAAATTAATTGTTTTAGCATAACGGCGTTGTTCAGCGGTAACGTGTGCGACATCTATCCCAAAAATATCGGCAGCGGTACGTTTATGAATGTCCTCGCCATGATTAAAAGCATCAATCAAAGTAGGGTCTTCTGATAAATGAGCCATAATCCGCAATTCAATTTGAGAATAATCCGCACAAACAATTACATGGTCAGATGGTGCAATAAATGCGGTGCGAATTTTTCTGCCTTCTTGGGTTCTGGCTGGAATATTTTGCAAATTAGGATTATTGCTACTTAATCTTCCGGTAACAGCAACAGCTTGGGCGTAGGTAGTATGAATCCTGCCATCTTTGGGGCTGATAATTTGCGGTAATTTATCGGTATAAGTCGATTTAAGTTTAGATAGGGTACGAGATTCCAAAATAATACGTGGCAGGGGATAATCCAAAGATAATTTTTCTAAAACTTCCTCATTAGTAGAAAATCCATGAGTAGTTTTTTTAATTCCACGTGTTGGAATAGCCAATTTTTGAAATAAAATTTCTTGCAATTGTTTGGGCGAATTAATATTAAAAGTCTGCCCTGCGGCAAGATAGGCATCATTTTCTAATTGCAAGATACTTTTGCCTAATTGATTGCTTTGCTCACGTAATAAATCACAATCGATTAGCGTTCCAGTGCGTTCCATGCGATACAGAATATCTGCTACCGGCAACTCGAGTTCTTTATAGAGAATACGCTGTTCATCGTTTAATAATTGAAATAGATGTTTTTCTAAACGTAAAGCCAAATCAGCATCTTGACAAGCATATTTACAAGCGTCATTTAGTTCAACATCGGCAAAGGAAATTGCTTTAACTCCTTTGCCACATAAGTCTTCATATTTAATGGTTTCAATATTCAAATGACGCAATGCTAATTCATCTAAACCATGTCCCAAATGACTTTCCAAAATATAGGAAGCGAGCATAGCGTCCCCAGTTATGCCGGCGAGTTCTATATTATGATTAGAAAGTACGTGGCGATCGTATTTAAGATTTTGTCCGATTTTTTTCAGATTATGGTTTTCTAAAAATGGTTTGAGAGCGGATAAAACTATTTCTTCATTTAATTCAGGAGGCATAATCGTCATCGCATGAGCCACCGGCACATACACCGCATCAGCATCATCAAAAGCAAAACTCATACCGACAATGCGTGCTTCTTCCAATTTTAAGGAAGTAGTTTCGGTATCAAATCCAATTTGATTAGCCTGTGTAAGTCGTTCGCACAATGCGTTTAATCCTGCAATATCGCTTACCAATTTATAATTATTAGGCATAGATTGAATAGTCTGCCGGAAAGGTATTTGCTGTGTATTGCTTTCCGGCAGACCATTAAATAAATCATGTGTCTGATTACTTTCCGGCAGACTATCGAATAAATCTAAACTTTGATTATTATTAGTATTGATATATTTTTCCGCTTCCTTAATCCAAGAACGAAAACCGAAATACTGTAAACGTGGCAAAAGTTTTTGCCAGTTAGGTTCGTGGCTATGTAAATCTTCCCAGCCATTAGGCATAACATTTGATAAATCCACATCATCTTTTAATAAAATCAATTGGCGAGAAAGATTAATTTGCGAAAAACTATTACGTAAATTTTCACCAACTTTACCGGTAATTTCGGCAGCGTGATTAATTAGATTATCCAAAGATTCATATTGAGTAAGCCATTTGGTAGCGGTTTTTGCCCCACATTTTTCAACGCCTTTGATATTGTCGGCGGTATCGCCAATTAAAGTTAAATAATCGACAATTTGATGAGGATACACCCCAAATTTAGCGAAAACGCCATCGATGTCATAAGTGGCATTTTTCATGGTATCAATTACCGTGATATTGTTATTTACCAACTGCATTAAATCTTTATCGCCGCTTGAAAGCAAAACATTCATTCCGGCAGACTCGGCACGTCGTGCTAATGTTGCAATTACATCATCAGCTTCCACATTATCAATCACGATTACATTCCAACCGAAAAGCTCGGTCATTTCTCGTACCCATACGGCTTGGGCACGCAAATCATCAGGCATAGGAGGGCGGTTTGCCTTATACTCTGGATATAATTCATGACGAAAATTTTTACCTTTTGCATCAAAAATCACTGCACATAGTTCATAATCTGCGGTTTGACTACGCAAGCGGCGTAACATATTAAGCACGCCAAACAGTGCACCTGTTGGTTCTCCTTGCGGAGAAGTTAAAGGTGCCATTGCGTGAAAGGCACGGTAAAGGTAAGAAGAGCCATCGATTAACAATAATTTTTTCATTTACATTAAACACTATGAATAATCAAAAATTAGATCAATCCTACCATGTTTCTCGCATTGTTCAGGAATTTGTTAATGCACAACAGAAATTAAAAGATGTACCACCAGCTGTAAGTATCTTTGGCAGTGCTCGCACTCCTTTGGATAATGAGATGTATCAAAAAAGCGAGATTTTGGCTCGTATGTTATCTGATCATGGATTTTCTGTGATTTCTGGTGGCGGACCTGGAATTATGGAAGCTGCCAATAAAGGTGCCAAAGCAGGTGAAAGCCTATCCATTGGCTTAAACATTGCACTGCCACACGAACAAAAACCTAATGATTATCAAGATGTATCGGTAATGTTTGAACATTTTTTCTCACGCAAGATGATGTTTATTTTGCATTCGGTAGCACATGTGGTGATGCCGGGTGGTTTTGGTACGCTTGATGAATTTACCGAAGTTTTAACTTTGGTACAAACTCATAAAATTCCACCTGTTCCGATTATTTTATGCGGTAGTGAATTTTGGGGTGGCTTGATGGACTGGATTCGCCAAGTATTATTATCGCAAAAAATGATTAGCCCTAATGACTTGGACTTAATTCAAATTATTGATGAACCAGAAGAAATAGTTAAAATTATCTGTCAACACGGTCAAACCTTATGTGCTAATGGTGATATTTTATGTGATGAAAGGTTTTTTAAACTTTAAATAACCTTTCCGGCAGACTATCTAATTAAAAACAAACACTGCCGTAGTTACCAAAGATAAAATATAAACACTGCCGGAAAACATTTAAAATACCTTTCCGGCAGTGTTTATAAATAAATTATACAAATTGAAAATTATGAATAAATTTATCTCACGCAATATTTATAGCGGACAAACTATATGGCAACGTCCATTTGACGATTGGAAGCAAGGAGAAAAACAACTATCCGTTTTGTGCCAATTACAAAAAACATGGGAATATTTGCCGGTTACCGAACGAACTAAAAAATTATCCTGCTTTGCCGAAAAACTATTCGCAAACAAAGAAACACTATCGCAAATGATTTGCGAAGAAGTGGGTAGATGTCTGCCGGAATGTCGTGCGGAATTAGATAAATCGATTGATTTAATTCGCTATTATTCTCATCTTGCACCGGAATTATTGTCTCGTAAAACCATTGCCACCCAAGCTCGTTTAAGTCAAGTTGCATTTGAACCATTAGGAGTTGTATTGGCAGTGATGCCGTGGAATTATCCCGTATGGCAAATTTTACGTTTTGCCATACCAGCTCTATGTGCTGGCAACGCATGTTGGGTTAAACCTGCACCAACCGTAGGACGTGTTAGCGAAGCTCTATTTAATCTAATGGACGAAGATTTACCCTGTAAATTAGCATGGTTATCGCATGATGATATTGAAATGGCAATTGGTTCATGTGATGCTTTGGCTTTTACTGGTTCAGCACAAACTGGCAAACATTTAGCCTCAATTGCAGGGAAATATCTTAAAAAATGCGTATTAGAATTAGGTGGTAGCAACGCATTTATTGTTTTATCTGATGCAAATTTGGAAACTGCGGCAACCGATGCTTGTCATTCGCGTTTTCGAGATGCAGGACAATCATGCAATGCAGCTAAACGCATTATCTTGGTAGATGAGATTGCTGATAAATTTTTAGAATACTTCTTATTAAATTGCCAAAAATTAACCGCAGGCAACCCACAAGATATATCAACAAGTTTAGCTCTCTTGCATCTACCACAAGCAGCCCAACAAATGCAAAGCTTGGTTGATGATGCTGTTAGCAAAGGTGCTAAATGCTTATTGGGTGGCAGCAATGGCACGCAACACTCATATCCTGCAACCGTATTAGACCAAGTTCCACAAAATGCACGTGTAGCACAAGAAGAAGTATTCGGGCCAATAGCCACTATCATTCGTGCCAAAAATGTACACAACGCTATTGAATTGTCCAACGATACACCATTTGGTTTAGGAGCATGTGTTTACACAGCAGATACAGATAAAGCATGGGAAATCGCACGCCAATTAAAAGTTGGTAGTGTTTTTATTAATCGCCATACCAGTAGCGATTTACGCTTGCCATTTGGCGGAGTGAAAGCATCAGGCTTTGGACGAGAATTATCAGAATTTGGTTTATATGAATTTGTAAATGTAAAAACTTATTGGCAAAAATAGTCTGCCGGAAAGCATAAGCAATGGACAATAACGATTTTTTTACCGCAAATTGGAATGCACCAAATAATATTGGTACATTGCTTACGTATCGCACCGGTGGCGTTAGCGAAGGTGTTTATGCAAGTTTAAATGTTGGCACGCATGTAAATGATAATCCCAAACACGTTGCCGAAAATCGAAAACGCGTACAACAGCATATTCCGCACCCAATTGTTTGGCTTAATCAAATTCACAGTGCCAATGTA
Organism: Neisseriaceae bacterium; assembly: GCA_017553165.1. Classification (GTDB taxonomy): domain Bacteria; phylum Pseudomonadota; class Gammaproteobacteria; order Burkholderiales; family Neisseriaceae; genus RGIG9985. The sequence continues at coordinate 5,167 of JAFZMY010000118.1, read as the reverse complement.
ATAATTGCCAACGAATGGACAAATCAAATTGCTGATGCTGATGCTGCAATTGATACCAGCGGCAGCGTTGCCTGTGCCGTTATGACGGCTGATTGTTTGCCGATTTTGCTATGTGATAAACAGGGTAGTGTGGTTGCAGCGGTACATGGTGGTTGGCGTTCACTATTAAACGGTATTCTTGTTAATACTATTAATAAAATGAAAGCTAATCCACAAGATATACTTGCCTATTTGGGAGTTGGAATTGGTAAAACTGCATTTGAAGTAGGAAGCGAAGTTAAAGAATTATTTATTCAAAGTCTGCCGGAAAACCAAAATGCCTTTGTTTATCATCAAGAAAACAAATATCTTGCTAATATTTATCAAATAGCCACTAACTATCTTAAAAAAATCGGTGTAAACCAAATTTTTTGTGAACAACGTTGCACATTTAATGAAAAAGATAAATTTTTCTCCTACCGTAGAGACAGAGTAACGGGTCGAATGGTATCGGCTATTTGGTTGAAATAAATAGATTCCTGCAAAACTCGTAATTCGTAAGTTTCACGTATCAGAAATGAATAATATCAACATGTTGTTTTATAAAGATTCTTCGTAGTCCCTTCACTGCGTTCAGTGCGACATATTTGTAAGCGACAAGTCGCAAACAAATATTGTCGGCTTACGAATAGTGAATGGTGAAAAATAGATTTTGCAGATACTTATAAAGTCTGCCGGAAAAGTTTTCCGGCAGACTAAATTATATTAATTCATATCTACATGAGTTTAATATAAATAATTTTCATTATGTAATGCACAAGTGTTATTAAAAAATATTAATATAAATCATGTTGTTATTTAATTGGTTGCCCCAAAAATCTTGGTAGGCTATAATTAGATCACATACTAATAATCCATCATCGGTTGTAGCTGCCCCAAAAATTGGGTGGGCTATATACCCATTAAAAGGTATATAGCGTTCATTGCGTTTCCTATAACAAGGATTTGAGATAATCCGCAGGATTACCCATTACCGTTTGGTAATGGGTATACTTCTTTAAAGTATTTATTGTTTTCCGGCAGACTTGTTGTAATAAAATGGTTTATAAAATTAATTTTTACAACATCGACTGCAAAAAGCTTCTTGTGCGTTGATGTTGGGGGTTGGTGAAGATCTTTTCAGGTTCGTCTTGTTCCACAATCACGCCATCGCTCATAAATACCACTGCATCAGACACTTCGCGAGCAAATGCCATTTCGTGGGTTACAATCAACATGGTCATGTGTTCTTCTGCCAAAGAGCGAATGGTGCGTAAGACATCACCTGTGAGTTCAGGGTCTAATGCAGAAGTGGGTTCGTCAAACAGCATAATCAAAGGTTCCATTGCCAATGCTCTGGCAATGGCAACGCGTTGTTGCTGTCCACCTGACAATCTTGACGGATACATATTTTGCTTATCCAATAAACCTACTTTTTTTAGCAATTTTTCTGCGTTATCAATCGCTTGAGCTTCTGGAATGCCTTTTACAATGCGTGGTGCATAAGTCAAATTATCCATCACGGTTAAATGCGGAAACAGGTTGAACTGCTGAAAAACCATACCCATTTTGCCACTTATGCGTTGTAGCGTATCTTTGGCAGCATAAACTGCTTGACCTTGTTCTGTTTTAACCATTGTTTCGCCATCAACCAAAATTTCGCCATTGTCGATGATTTCCAACCGCGACAAACATCTCAAAATCGTGGATTTACCAGAACCAGATGGTCCTATCAGAGAGATAACTTCGCCTTTGTTTACAGTTAGATTTATATCCTTAAGTACCGTATGTGTGCCGAATGATTTTTCGATATGCTGTATTGAGATTAATGGCATGATTATTCCTTTCTATTCATCGTAGCGTGCGTAGTATTTTTCTAAACGTGCGAATAAATGAGTTAAAACCCAAGTCATTGCCAAATAAAATATAGCAGCAACAATAAAAGCACCGGTATTAAAATCGCGTTGCACGGCAGAACGAGCCAAGCGTAATACATCGTTCATTGCCAAAATATAAACTAATGATGTGTCTTTTAATAAGGTAATCGTTTCGTTGGAAACAGGCGGTAAAATACGTTTAATTACTTGGGGTAATATAATATAACGCATTGTTTTTGTATAAGAAAAACCTAATATCTGTGATGCTTCATATTGCCCACGCGGCACTGATTGAATGCCACCTCTAAAAATCTCGGCAAAATACGCCGCATAATTCAGCACAAAAGCGGTAATCGCTGCTGGAAATGCAGGCAGTTCCACACCGATAACAGGAATAAACGGCAAGCCATAATAAATAAACAAAATCTGCAACATCAACGGCGTGCCACGCATTAAATAAATATAAGCCCCCACCGTTTTGTTAAGTGGCATAAACTTCGATAGCCTTGCCAAAGACAGCATAATGCCTAACGGCAAAGACAAAATTAAAGTTAGTATAAAAACCGCAAGCGTAATTTTTAATCCAGACGCAATAGATGGAGTGATGGAAATTAAATAGTCCATAAAAATAGTGTGTTACAGATAGATAAAACTCTTTAATCATACCATATAAGAGAGTCCTGCAAAACTCGATTTTTTTATTATTCGTCATTTTGAGCTAAGCGAAAAATCTTTATAAAACAACTTATTAGATTTTTCGTTTCACTTCGTGAAACTCTTCAATGACGAGTTTTGCAGGAGTCTCTATAAAGAATTTTTATACAGCTTGCAAATGATCGGTAAAACAGCTTTCCGGCAGTGTTTAATTATATTAAATAACAAATAGTTATTGATTTATGTTAAAAAGTTTATTGAAATAATTTTACAATACACCTTTGATAAAATGAAAAGTGATAAAATCTTGCGATTCTAATTCAAATGGAGTTTGATATAACATGGAAAAACAATCTTTCAATCTTCCTGCGGTGATTTTGGCACTGGGGCTTGCCTTAGGGGCTGGAATTTTAGGCTACCAATTTAAGAATTTACGTCAAAACGGCGTAATTACCGTTAAAGGCTTGGCAGAAGAAAACTTTAAATCAGACTCAGCAGAATGGAAAACTGGTTTAGGTATTTGGTATCCAACTTATGCTCAAGCAGTAGATGGTTTGAAAACATCGTTGCCAACTTTGCAACGTTTCTTGGAAAGTCAGGGCTTTTCCAAAGATGAAATTAGAATTTCATCTCCTCGGATTAACACTCATTATGATGAAAACTATGAAGATGGGCATTACAAGCAAGTTGCCAATGGTTTCGATGCGTATCAAGATGTAATCGTGAATACCAAAGATTTGGAAAAACTTGAACGTGCTCATCAGGACATTTTGCAATTACGTGCTAATAATAGTTGGATTCGTTTTGATTCCCCGCAGTATTTATTGGGCGATTTGGAAAATATCAAACGTTCCTTAATTGTAAAAGCTACCGAAGATGCACGCCAACGTGCTAATGAATTTGCCAAAAATAGTAATAGCAAAGTTGGTGCAATGCGTTCTGCATCACAAGGTTCATTTAATATTTTGGCAGATAATATCTCTTCTAATGATGACGATAGTTATGGTGGAGAATATGATAAATCCACAGTTGGCAAACGAGTTCGTTTAGTTGTAACTATTCAATACGGAATCGAATAAAAACTTTCCGGCAGACTTAAATTAAAATAGTCTGCCGGAAAATATTGCTATTTTAAGTTTATATTGATGCCGATAGGAGTTGTTATATGGACGATTTAAAATCAATATTACAATGGGCTGAAAATGCTAATCTTGCTGGCGATAAAATATCACGCGACCTTGAAGAATTGGCTCAACTCAAAGAGTTGGATATTAGTTTTGCAGCAGATGTTATGGATTTGCCAGAGTCAATTGGTGCATTAAAAAACTTGGAATTATTGGATATTAGCGGTTGTAAGTATATAGAAAAACTGCCGGAAAGTATTTGTGAATTATCCAATCTTAAAGAATTAGATTTAAGTTCATGTGATAAATTAACTACACTGCCGGAAAATATAGGTAAATTATCTAATCTTACTACTCTTAATCTTAATGAATGCGAAAGCTTAAATAGTCTGCCGGAAAGTATTTGTGAATTAAATAATTTAAAACATTTAGATTTAAGCTTCTGTGAAAGTTTAACAACACTGCCGGAAAATATCGGTAAATTAGAAAAATTAAAACATTTAGATTTAAGCTTTTGCGATAAATTAACTACACTGCCGGAAAGTATTTCTAAATTAACATCTTTGAAACGTTTGGATTTAACTCATTGTCAGAATCTTAATTTGGATTTTCTTAAATCAATATCTTTGCCACATTTGGAAGTGTTGAGATTAGGACGTTTGAATATAACTCAATTGCCTGATGCTATTGGCTGGTTAAATCAATTAAGAACATTAGATTTGAATCGTTGTCATCAATTGACAACTTTGCCACGCACTATGAGTCATTTGTCTCATTTGGAAAATCTAAATTTAAGTGGTTGTCAAAGTATGCAAGAGTTGCCAGAAGGAATATGGCAATTAAAACGCTTGAAAATGAGCGGAGTGCCATCACGTTTCTTATTAAAGTCATGGTCAAAACGCTTGGCAGTGTTAATTTCATCTTTTTCTCCCAATAAAGATGCGGCAGATGTTGGTTTGATTGGCAGTGCTGATAATGATTTAGCTGATAATGATTTAGCTGATAATGATTTAGCTGATAATGATTTAGCTGATAATAATTTGGCTGATAATAATTTGGCTGATAATAATTTGGCTGATAATGAATTAGCAGACAAAGAATCGACCGATGAAGAGTGGGACGATAATTATTGGAATGGTGATTGGTCTGATAGTGAATGGGCTAATAAAGATAAAACCTAAACAATTGATATTAAATTATGTACTTTAATACATTGCATAATTAATTTTTTAAATATTAAAAACAGAAAGAAAACAACCTATTATGAATAGCAAACCACAGACTTTATACGAAAAACTTTGGAACGCACACATTGTGCGTCAGGAAGAAGACGGCACGGTTTTGTTGTATATTGACCGTCATTTGGTGCATGAAGTAACCAGTCCGCAAGCCTTTGAGGGCTTGAAAATGGCAGGGCGGAAACTTTGGCGTAAAGACAGCATTGTTTCAACGGCTGACCACAATACGCCCACAAACGACTGGGATAAAGGTATT
>JAFZMY010000117.1 GCA_017553165.1 Neisseriaceae bacterium | reverse complement strand
GCGGCAATCAATAGTTGTATTGACTATTTATCTTGCGATACATTGAAAAAAATCCACTGGGATTTACGCCGTGAATTGTCCGAAAAAGGTTGGGCTAAATTCGAGCAAGATAGAAAGAATGGAAATATTGAGAAGAATTGGGAGAAATTATCAGATACTAAAGCAGCATATCATAACTATGTTTTTGATAAGAACGGTAATATTGTAGAAAACAAGGATGCTAACGGCAATTATTACTATGAAAAATGGGTTGATAAAGCCACTGGTCAATATGAAGTAATCTTGGATAGAAGAACAAGTAAAACTGTTTATAATATGAAAATGATTACCGACAATACTAATGGCGGAACATTTAATTTTTATTCGCCAAATGGTTTAAGTGGTATTGATCATAGAACATATGATATGTTACCTTGGGGATTGGTAGGTAGCGGTCCTGATGATAAAACAACTTATTCTATACGGACAGGTGATAATTGGGGGTGGTTAAGTAAGTATTTTACTATTCCAAGTTCACGTATTGAACAAATCAATAATAAAATGAGAAATCCAACCATTTTACTTTATCGATGAAAATGACATAACTGAACAGGAGTATTAGGAAATAAATCCACTAATCCTTTACGCAAATCACATGTAACACTTTGAATTTTAATACCTTTTGCTTTAAGTTTATTCACCGCTTCAAAATAAAAAGCATTAGTTTCATATTTCACTTCATCAACCGAAAGCGTCTGTTTTGTGCGAGCATCAAACAACACCATTACGCCATATTTTCGACCAAAATAAGTTGTATCCATCAACAAATTAACACAGTCTTGACTTGCAAAATTGTTGTTTTTAATGTGTTTTTTAAATAACGAGTGTGTGCTATGACTGCATTTGAAGCGTTCTGCAAGTTCAGTTTTGGTCTGTTTGTGTTCTGAATATAAACACCAAAGTTCGGCTGAATTTAAGCGTTCTCCGCCGTCAAAACGCCGTCTGCAGTCGTTGCATTTATACCGTTGTTTGCCATTCTGTTTTCCATTCTTTACGACCCTTCTTGAACCGCAGAAAAATCATTTTTTGTGTTCAAAGCCTTTCACTCCTATAAAAATCAGTAATGATAAGCCTTTCAGAGATTTCTATCACCTTTTTTGACTATTACGCCGACAATTGTTTCTTATTGTTTTGTCAAAAAGTTTGTGTCATCATTGCAGACTTGCAACTCGAACATTAAGAGGAAATTATGACTATTGCAACAAAATGTTACGGTATTTTATTGGCAACGCTCCTTTTAGGAGCGTGTGGGCTTAATCAAACGCAGGCTAAAACACCAGAACAGGTTAAAAATGTTTTGGAACAAAAATACAAAGACCAAAATATCAAGATAAATTCCATCAAAGAATCACCTGTTGATGGTTGGTACGAAGCTGTTTTATCAGGTAATCAGTTGGTTTATGTGGATAAAGATGCTCGTTATATTTTTGATGGCGAATTGATTGATTTACAAGAAAAGAAAAACCTCACCGCAGAACGCCAAAAAGAATTAAACAAGGTGGATTTCTCTCAATTGCCTCTTGATAACGCTATTAAAGAGGTTCGCGGTAACGGTCAAAATAAGATAGTAGTATTTAGCGATCCTGATTGTCCTTATTGTCATAAATTAGAAGTGGAATTTGGTAAATTAACCGATGTAACTATCTATACTTTGCTTATTCCTATCGACACTTTGCACCCTGATGCACGTTATCATTCAGAACAATTATGGTGTCAGAAAGATCGCACCAATGCTTGGATTTCTTATATGCGTAATGGCAAAGCTCCGCAAAAAGTTGATAAATGCGAAAATCCTATCGAGAAAAATTTAGCAGTGGCTGATAAATTAGGTTTCCATGGTACACCAACTATTGTTTTCCCTAATGGACAAATAATGCCAGGATACGCCCCAGCCACTGTATTGCAAAAAACTATTGCAGAAAATCAATCTTAAAAACACTTTCCGGCAGACTATGTATACTAATTTAAATAGTCTGCCGGAAACGTTTTATGATTAAAGGATTTTAATTATGCGTAATCTATTTATTGTAAGTTGTTTATTATCTTCCTTTTTACATGCTGAATCTTTGAATTACAACGTGGTTAATTTTTCCACCGCCGTACAAGAAACCGTGCAAAACGACACCATGCAAGTAACATTTAGCATAGAAGAGCAAGGCAAAGATAGAATGCAAGTTAGCAATGCTGTAACCGAAAGAAGCAATCGCGTTTTGCAATATTTACGTAAAAAAAACTCATTAAATAGTCAATTAAGTGCACGTCATGCCTATCCATCTTATATTGATAACAATCCTAAAAACGGCACAATTTGGCACGATAGTATCCACATCAATGTTGATAGTAAAAATATCGATGAATTATCACAAGCAATTGCACATGTACAAAAAGATGCCGCAGTAAGCCAGCTTACATTCACTATTTCTACTAAACGTCAAAATGAAATAAATGAACGCTTACTTACACGTGCAATCGAACAATTTCGTAATAAGGCAAAAACAATTACCACAGCAATGGGCGGTGCTAATTATAAAATCATTAATATGGATATTAACGAAAACGGTAGAGTCATGACGTACGCCGCTACTCGTATGTTAAAAAGTGCCGAAAGTGCCATGATGGATATTGAATCTGGAAATAGCGAAGTTGTGATTAATATTTCCGGCAGTATTCAGATACAATAGAATTAATTTGTAAACACTGCCGGAAAAGTTTTTATTAAGGAGTATTACACATGAAAAGTATAATGATTATTCTCGCAATTGTAGCCTTTATTGCAGCTGGTGCATGGTTATTAGCACAATTTACTGGATTCGAAATATCTTGGCAGTCAATTACCAATTTTTTCCGTTGATTTATAAATAAATTTATAAGAAACTCCTGCAAAACTGGTAGATGCGAGTACAGTTCAAACTTTTAGTAGCACAAAAATTAAATACATAACAAATAGTTAGGCGAGATTTCGAGTAACGCAAAACGTACGAAATGTGCCGCAGATGCCAGTTTTGCGGAAGTTTCTATAAATTAATTACTTTTCCGGCAGACTTGCAATATGCTCCAAAGCAGCATTGGCTAAAAACATTCCAAAAGTTGCAGTTACGGTCATCACAGCACCGTAACCAGCACAAGATAAACCTTGTGGTGCTGCATCGCAATTACTTGCATTTTGCGGTGGAATGGTATTTTCTTCTGAATAAACACATGGCACTCGCATTTTTCCCTGTTTAGGAAAATCATAATAACGGCGTAAGCGATAACGCATATTAGCTAACAATTTATCACAACGCACATCAGACAAATCGGCATAGCGAATTTTTTCCGGCAGTCTTTGCCCCCCTGCCCCACCAGATACCGCAAACGCCTGTTTGCGACGTACAAAATAATCAGCCATTGCCGCTTTAACTCGCATTTGATCAATCGCATCAATCACAAAATCAAAATCTTCATCAAACATTTTGGAAAGATTATTTTCATCAACAAAATCTTCAACTGTAGTTACCTCACATTGATTTTGAATAGAAAAAATGCGTTCACACATAGCCTGAATTTTAGGTTTGCCGATATTTTCGTTAATAGCATGAAGCTGGCGATTAACATTAGATTCTGCCACGTTATCCAAATCAATTAGCGTTATCTTGCCTACACCGCTACGAACCAAAGCCTCCACAGCCCAAGAACCAACACCACCTAAACCAACTACACACACACTTGCACGAGTAAAACGCTCAAAACAAGCACTACCATATAAACGCTCGATACCGCCGAAACGTCTTTTAAAAGAAGCCTGAGAATAGAAATTCATATATATGAGATAAATCAAATAATCATTAAAAGATACTTGGGCAAACTGCACTATTCAATTATACTCCAAACATTATCAATTCCACATAACGTAGGCAACTATAATCTAAATAGGAGAATAAAAATGCTCTATAAACATCTTGTGGTGGCAGTAGATGGTAGTCGTACTTCATTGATGGCATTGAATCACGCCTCGAAATTAGCAGTTTTATCTGATGCAGATATTACTTTGGTAAACATTGCCAATCCATCAGAATACATGGCATTAGCACCAGAATTTTTACAGCATGAAAGCTACGAATCAGCCGCAATGGCACAGGGTAACGAAGTGTTAGACTATGCCGAAAAAATAGCACGCGAAACCGGAGTAAAAAACATACATCGTCATTTAGCGGTTTCTGTTAAAGGCACGCGTGATATGGCACAACAATTAGTAAATTATGCAGAAGAACAAAATGCAGATTTATTAGTATTAGGCACGCACGGTCGCACCGGCTTAATGCACCTATTAATGGGAAGCTTTGCAGAAACTGTTATGCGACAAAGCACCTTGCCACTTTTAATTTTGCGTGGCACTCATTCAGATGAGAAAACAGAATCCAAAGATCAAAAATAAATCCTTTTCAATTTGACATAAGGCAGTTGAGCAAACTGCCTTTTTTATATGAAAGTACAATATGATTGAAGCTGAAACAAAACTAAACAGTAGCACCATTTTACAAGGGAAAGTTCTACATGTTTGCGTTGATGAAGTAAAACTGCCCAATGGCAATAGTGCAACACGAGAAGTTGTACACCACCCAGGTGCAGTTGCCGTATTAGCCATTACTAATGATGAAAAAATCATCTTGGTTGAACAATATCGCTACGCTTGCTCTCAAACGCTATTAGAAATTCCAGCTGGAAAATTAGATATTCAAGGTGAAAGCCCTCAACAATGTGCCTTACGCGAATTGGCAGAAGAAACTCCATACACCGCAAAATCAGTTGAACTAATTTATACTTTCTATACATCTGCCGGATTTTCCGATGAAAAATTATATTTATATCAAGCACATGACTTATGTAAAAACAGTACAGCACGTGCCGATGAAGACGAATTTTTACGCCTTGTTATGATGGATAAAAAAGAAGCTGCCGATGCACTTAATAACGGACGAATTCTTGACGTAAAAACCATTGTAGCCATGCAATATTGGTTATCTCAATAAAAAATACACCAAATTTCGGCGTAAAGGATAAAATTCAGGATTTTTTAGTCATTTACGCCCAAATCGCAGATTTTTTATCAACGTCGCAGGTGTTATAACACCTTGTTTCTTATAAAAATTAGTCGACATAAATGGCTTTTGCAGTGTCGTTACAACGCCTACGGCGTTGTTATGAGTGTAACGTGATAATCTAATTGCCACAATAAGGTTATCGCAAAATCTCGCTTTTGACACTCATTTTTTATTTTGATAGTTGTTGAGCAGGGTTATGTCAATATTCTTTCGCAAATTTAATTTCACTCGGTGATTATCGATAGGTTAAATGGTTAAATTTTTAAGCGACTATGGGTTTTGGTTGTTCAAGTTCCCAGTTTAAAAAGTGTTCCATATTCATATATTTTCTTGTTCCCCATTGAGATTGTGCGACATATCGTAATCTTGCACAGACTAACATTAGAGCCGAATTGCCGTCTGGGAACGCTCCTACCGAACGCGTTCGCCGTTTTATTTCTCGATTTACTCGCTCTAACATATTCGTTGTGCGGATTTTCCGCCAGTGCTGATGTGGAAAATAAGGTTTATTTTTGACGAAGTCAAAAATTTTTATTTACTTCGTAAATAAAATGCACGCATTCAACTAACAAGTGCAAATTTTACCACATCGCCAAAACTTCGTTAGGTGTTTTCCAGCACAATGATTTTCTTGGGCGATTGTTTAATCTGTTTTCAATAAAGGCAATTTCTTCATCGCTAATATTATCCAAACGCATTGATTTTTTTAGATATTGTCTAACCAAACCGTTCGTATTCTCATTTCTTGCTCGCTGATTAGAACAGTAAGGGTCAGCGAAAAACACTTCCACTTTTTTATCAATAAGTCTTTGATATTCTTAAAATTCCAAACCATTATCCAATGTAATGCTGTGGATTTTTGTTGCTTTTGAAAAATCAATCAAAGCATCAATCACCGCTTCGGTTTTTTTTGTTTGGCAAGGCTTTTAGTTGAACAAACAATGACTTACGGCATACATTCGTAACCACAACGCCTTTGTGGTCTTTGCCGATAATCGTATCGCCCTCAAAATCGCCTGTGCGTTCTCGCTTGTTGATAATAGCAGGACGCTCGTGAATGCTGGGTTTATTCAGCATTCTGCCACGCCGTGCTTGAGCTTTCAGGCTGCGTTTGCGATACGGTTTTTGCGAACGCAAATGCACTGTTAAATCAATGACTTGTCGCTTTTTTAAGTCGTAAATGTAAAGATAAATCCACTCATAACTTGGCACATCTTCCCAGCCTACTTTTCACAATCGTTTAGAAATCTGCTCTGGCGACCAGTCTTGCTGTATCAAATGTACAATGAACGCCTTGCCAAACTCGGTGATTTCAGGCGACTTGCGGTATCTTCTTTCCTGACTTTTTTTATTCGCCTGATTAGGGCGGTAACCACGCAACCCTTTGTTTCTTTTGAGTTCTCTATCAATAGTCGCAGGACTTCGTTTCAGCATTCGGGCTATTGCGGCATTAGTCGCCCCCTTGTGTTTCTCGCACGTATTTGGTGTATCGTTCGTCTTCGGATAGTTGGGTGTACTTTCGCATATTCAACCTTTCAAATCGTCGTGGATAAGAAAGAATAATATGAAAAGTCGCTCAACTATTCAATCCTACCCAAATTTGCACTTGTTAGTTGAATGTGCGATGATTGCGAAGCAATCAAACCGTAATTTCTGCAAGCGAAGCGAAGCGAAGCTAAAATTCATAAATGTTAGCGTTTCTTCAATGCCGTCTTCAACCTTTTTGGCTGCCGCATAAAGTTTCATTTCCTTTAATTTATCAACCACTTCTTCTGACTTT
>JAFZMY010000116.1 GCA_017553165.1 Neisseriaceae bacterium | reverse complement strand
TTTCCATTGTGCCGAAACGGTGTTCAGGCTGCCTGATAAAGCGGCTTCAATCAATTCGGCAAAGTCGCTGTCTAACCGCATCATAATCGGTTGCGTTTCAGGGTCGCCAAAGCGGCAGTTAAATTCAACGGTGTAGGGCGAGCCGTTAGCGTCAATCATCAAACCTGCATATAAAAAGCCCACAAAAGGGTTGCCGTCTTGTGCCATACCACGAATAGTGGGCAGAATAATTTCGTCCATTGTGCGGCAAGCCACTTCGTCTGTTACCACAGGAGCAGGCGAATACGCACCCATGCCGCCTGTATTCAAACCTTTATCACCGTCTAACAAGCGTTTATGGTCTTGGGAAGTTGCCATAGGCAGCACATTTACGCCATCGCTCATCACGATGAAACTTGCTTCTTCGCCGTGCAAAAAGTCTTCAATCACCACTCTTGCCCCAGCGTCCCCCATTTTATTGTCTTTAAGCATCATATCCACCGCAGAATGTGCGTCTGCCATAGTTTCAGCCACAATCACGCCTTTGCCAGCGGCTAAACCGTCTGCTTTAATCACAATCGGAGCGGTTTTTTGATTAAGATATTCATGTGCCAAATCGGCATTGGTAAAGGTTTGATACGCCGCAGTCGGAATATTGTGGCGAGCCATAAACGCTTTGGCAAAGTCTTTGGAACTTTCTAACTGTGCCGCTTGGCGTGTGGGGCCAAAGATTTTTAAGCCTGCTGCTTGAAAATCATTCACAATGCCTGCGGCTAACGGTGCTTCGGGTCCCACAACCGTAAAAGCAATGTTTTCTTTTTGACAAAATTCAATTAAATCAGTATGTTTGCTTAAAGCAATATTTTGAATTTTAGGCTCTTTCGCCGTGCCGACATTGCCTGTCGCCACAAACACTTGCGACACTTTCGCCGATTGCGACAACTTCCAAGCCAAAGCATGCTCGCGTCCGCCACTGCCGATTACCAAAATTTTCATTTATAAATCCTTGTGTTAAATATTAATCTTCGATAGGAGGTTCAGCAGCGGCTTGTGCTAATAGTGCATCAACCACGCGTGCTTGTTCTTCGCTTTTATCGTAAATAAACTCTAATTCAGGCATGTGAAAAATTGAGATTTTATGTGATAACTCACTGCGTAAGCGACCCTTTGCTGCATCGAATGCTTTTTGAGTGCTAACACGTTTATCATCTTCCAATACGGTGTAATAAATTTTGGCAAGACTGTAATCCTTGTTAATCACTGCATCGGTTAAGGTGAAAATTCCAAAACGTGGGTCTTTTAGGGAACGTACTTGCAACGCAATTTCACGTAATAATTGTTCTTTAATGCGTTCTACTCTATGGTATGGTTTATGGTGATGCTTATTCATTGTTTTTTCTCCATACATTTAAAATTAGGTTAAACAAGATTAACTACTGCATAACTATTGTCTTGTTTTATTTTGAAGCTGTTATGAATATACCATAATCTTAAATTACTTTTCATCAAAACATATATTAAAAGCTTTCCGGCAGACTATTTAAACAAATGCAAAACCTTTCATTCTTCGTTTTTTAAATTTAACATAGTCTGCCGGAAACATAAAAATAATCGTTTAATTTTCATTAAAAATAGTATATAATCGACAAGTTTTTCAGTTTCGAGAAATGGGCAGTTGAGCCCATTTTTTTATGGGCAAATGGCTATGAATATTGAAGTATTGTTAGATAAAACCCTATCAGGATTGGGGTATGAATGTGTGGACGTAGAGATGCGTTCTAACGGCACTTTGTGCGTTTATATCGATAAACCAGATGGGATTACAGTTGATGATTGTGCTTTTGTTAGCAACCATTTAAGCCGTTTGTTTACGGTGGAAGACGTGGATTATAAGTATTTGGAGGTATCCAGTCCAGGTTTAGACCGAGTATTGAAAAAGGAAAAAGATTTTGTACGTTTCATAGGGCATAGTGCAACGATTAAAACTCGTTTGCCAATTGACGGACGTAAAAAATTTATTGGTGATATTCAAGATTTTAAAGATGGCAGTCTAATTCTAAATATCGATGACAATTTAGTGTCAATTAAGATGGACAATATCGAAAAAGCACGCTTGAAACCTCAATTTTAATATTGCTTAAATTTTATTGGAGAACAAAACAATGAGTCGCGAATTTTTATTATTAGCAGAAGCATTAGCAGGTGAAAAAAATGTTAGCGAAGAAATTGTATTTAACGCATTAGAATTTGCGTTAGCCGGTGCGGTTCGCAAACAACCTGGTAATGAACATTTCGATATTCGTGTTGCCATCGATAGAGATACAGGCGATTATCAAGCTTATCGCCGTTGGCGTATTGTGAAAGACGAAGATTACACCTATCCAGATGTGGAAAAAACCATAGAGGAAATGGACGAAGACTATGGCTTAACCATGGAAGAAGGTGAATATTACGAAGAAGAAATTGAAGCAGTTGAATTTGGTCGTATCAGTGCTCATACAGCAAAACAAGTGATTTTGCAACGCATTCGAGATGCAGAACGTGAGCAAATATTGAATGATTTTATTCAACGTCAAGAAAGCTTGGTTACTGGTGTAGTTAAACGTGTTGAAAAAAATGGCGTAATCTTGGAAATTGGTAAATTAGATGCAATCATTCCTAATGAACACCTAATTCCACGTGAAAAATTCCGTACAGGCGACCGTGTTCGTGCTTATTGTCGAGAAATTCGCCAAAATAATAATCGTTCTACTGTGATTTTAAGCCGTACTGACGATGAATTTTTAGTTAAATTATTTGAAAAACAAGTACCAGAAATCGAAGATGGTTCATTGGAAATCAAAGCAGTAGCACGCGATCCAGGTTTGCGTGCCAAAATTGCGGTTAAATCCAATGATTCGCGTATTGACCCACAAGGAACTTGTATCGGTGTCAAAGGTTCTCGTGTTAAAGCTGTTACCGAAGAGTTAGCCGGCGAAAACATTGATGTAGTGTTGTGGTCGCCTGAACCAGCTCAATTTATTATCAACGCATTAAGCCCTGCGGCAGTTACTCGGATTTTGATTGATGAAGATACTCATGCCGTAGATGTAGTGGTGGCAGAAGATCAATTAGCTATGGCAATCGGTCGTGGCGGTCAAAATGTGCGTTTGGCAACTGAACTTACTGGTTGGCACTTAAATATTCTTACTATCGAAGCCGCAGAAGAACGTTATAACGCCGAAGATAAAGCTTTAACCAAAATGTTTATCGAGAAATTAAACATTGATGAAATTATTGCAGGTATTTTGGTGCAGGAAGGTTTTGATTCTTTGGAAGGTGTAGCTTATGTGCCAATGGAAGAAATGTTGGAAATTGACGGTATAGATGAAGAAATGGCAAGCACTTTACGTACTCGTGCAAGAGATGCAATGTTAGCTCAATCAGTGGCTGATGAGGAACTTTTGAAAAATGCAGATGAAAAATTCGTTGAATTGTGTGCTAATGACCGTCAAATGCTATTAGATTTACTTAATGCTGATGTTTCTCAAATTGATGATTTGGCAGAACTTTCTGTTGATGAATTAATTGAAATTACCGGTGTAGATAATGATACTGCCGCACAAGTTATTATGAAAGCACGTACACAATCTGGCTGGTTTGATAGTGATCAGGGAGGTGCTTAACCATGACAGATAAAACAGAAGTCAAAACACGTAACAAGGAAGAACATAGTACGGTTGCCGGAGTAGAGGTGGTTACACGCCGCAAACGTCGTGTGGTTGTGCCACCAATTGAAACACCAGTAGTAAATGAAACTGCTAATATTGCCCAAACAGCACCAGCAGAAGTTGCTCCTGTGCAAGAAGTTGTTAAAGAAGTTGAAGCATCAGTTGTAACTTCAACTGAATCATCTTCTGTTACAGATAACAAAATAGAAAAACAAGCAAACAGTGAATCTACAAAAGATGCTGAAAAACCAGTCAATGTTACTGATGTTTCAACAAAAGATAATAAAGAAAGTCTGCCGGAAAAAAGTCTGCCGGAAAAAGAAAAAGTAGTTGATAATAAAGAAAAAAATAAAACCACTGAAAAAAATAAAGAGTCAAAACCTAAAACGGTGGATAAAAAATCTTCTGAAAAAGTGGCTGAAAAATCATCTGAAAAATCGGCTGATGAAAAAGGCAAAAAAGCCAAAAAACCTGCCAAAGAAAAATCGTCTGACGATAAAGGCAAAAAAGGCAAAGCCAAAGCGGCTGAACCTGCCGTGCCTAAACCCATTATCAGCGATGAAGAATTAGAA
>JAFZMY010000115.1 GCA_017553165.1 Neisseriaceae bacterium | reverse complement strand
CCGAGCATTACACGCCTTATATTGTGAATCCTGAAATTTTATACGGCACAGGACAGTTACCCAAATTTGCCGAAGATATGTATCGCGTGGTGTGCGGCGGCGATGAAAACGCCAAAGAGCAGTATTTAATTTCCACAGCGGAAATTACGCTGACAAACTCCGTGCGTGAAAAAGTGTTAAATATCAAAGATTTACCGATTAAACTCACCGCTCATACACCGTGTTTTCGCTCCGAAGCAGGCAGTTACGGCAAAGATGTGCGTGGCTTAATTCGTCAGCACCAGTTTGATAAAGTGGAAATGGTGCAAATTGTGGAACCTGAAAAGTCTTATGAAGTGTTAGAAGAAATGGTAGGACACGCTGAAAGCGTATTGCAGGCGTTAGAATTGCCCTATCGAGTGATTACACTCTGCACAGGCGATATGGGCTTTTCGGCAGCAAAAACTTATGACTTGGAAGTGTGGGTACCTGCACAAAATATGTACCGCGAAATTTCCAGTTGCTCCAACTGCGAAGACTTTCAAGCACGGCGAATGAAAGCCCGTTTCAAAGACGAAAACGGCAAAAACCGCCCTGTGCATACCTTAAACGGTTCAGGTGTGGCAGTGGGGCGTGCTTTGGTTGCGGTGTTGGAAAATCATCAACAACAAGACGGCAGCATTTATATTCCACAGGCTTTGCGTCCGTATTTAGGCGGTTTGGAAATCTTAAAAGCATAGTACAAAAAAGTCTGCCGGAAAACTTTATAAAAGCCCTACTATTGATTTTTCAACCGTAGGGCTTTTGTTATATAGAGACTCATGCAAAACTCTATTTTTCTATTATTCGTCATTTTGAGCGAAGCGAAAACGCAGTTTCTGCGAAGCTAAAACGAAGTTTCTGCGAGCCGATAGGCGAAGCTAAAAATCTTTACAAAACAATTTGTTAGATTATTCATTTCATTTCGCTTCGCTACATTCAGCATGACGCGTTTTGCAGTAGTCTCAAATAATACGGCAAGGAAAGTCATAAGCTGGTCAATTTTGATATGAATTGACTATAACAATCCAAAGCAAATCCCATACACAAACTGTTGCTACAAAACCAATGCCACAAAAATTAATTAAACACCATGACTCTTTGTTTATAAAAACAAAGTCTGCCGGAAAACAAAATTTAAATCCATCAAAACAACTCCTACCGTTGCTTTTTTATAAATAATAGTTATAATGTGCGGCGTGGGTCTCCTCGCATGGTAGTTTGTAGCAACGGGTCAGGTACGGAAGTAAGCAGCCCACTACAAGTCTAACAGTGCCGAGGGTTGGGCCCACTTTTTTATAACCATATATTTTATTAACCATTTGATTTATATAAATTAAATAGTCTGCCGGAAAGTTTGTTATACTTATTCCTTATCAAAAATAATTTAACAGGAAATTCAAACAATGAAAAAAACAATATTCACAGCAATTGCAAGCACGCTTTTAACTCTCACAGCTTGCAATATGGAAGCAAATAATGGATTCAAAAACCCAGACAAAGAAGCATTAGAACAAATCCCACAGGCACAAGATATGCAAACATCACAACAAGACAATGGGGTAAATGTCATTACCACATCTTCTGGTTTGCAATACATTGTAAAAAAAGAAGGTAACGGCAAAAAACCTAATATCGATAGTACTGTAAATGTGCGTTATGTAGGTTCTTTGAATGATGGCACTGTGTTTGATGCCACACAAGGAGAAGAAACCGCAACTTTCCCACTGAATACAGTTATTAAAGGTTGGCAAGAAGGTTTGCAATTGATGAGTGAAGGTTCTCATTATTTACTGATTATTCCACCTCACTTGGGTTATGGTGAAAATAGCGTTGATGGCAAAATTCCACCCAATTCCACTTTGTTTTTCGAAGTTGAATTGCTTGGTGTTCAATAAGCTTTCATAACACAAAACATGAATCACGACACAATTCTTGTAACTGGCGGAGCTGGATTTATCGGCTCCGCCCTTGTGCGTTTATTATTGAGTAAAACTCAATTTTCGGTTATCAATGTAGATAAATTAACATACGCCGGCGATTTAAATCGCCTACACCCATTTTTATACTCACCACAACACCACTTTATCCAACAAGATATTTGTCAAAAAAACATAATGCACGATATTTTAAGCCAATATCGTCCAGATAAAATCATACATATAGCAGCCGAAAGTCATGTTGACCGCTCAATCAGTGCTCCTGATGATTTTATTCAAAGCAATATTGTAGGTACATTTTCACTATTATCAGCGGCATTAGAGTATTACCAAAGTCTGCCGGAAAATAATAAACAATATTTTCGTTTTGTACATCTTTCTACTGATGAGGTTTTTGGTACACTCAATAGTGATGACAAACCATTTGATGAAAACTCACCTTACAAACCCAATAATCCTTATTCTGCAAGCAAAGCAGCAGCTGACCATTTAGTTTATGCTTGGCACAAAACCTATGGATTGCCGACAATTATTTGTCATTCTTGCAATAACTATGGTGAATTTCAATATCCAGAAAAACTAATTCCACTCACCATTACTCGTGCTTTGATGCAACAAGCAATACCCATTTATGGCGATGGCACTCAAATTCGCGATTGGTTATATGTAGAAGATAATGCCGATGCACTATTTACCATTATCCAAAAAGGATTAATCGGAGAACGCTATTTAATAGGTACAAACAATGAATGGACTAATTTGTCATTGGTAAAAAAAATCTGCACCATATTAGACGAAATTTACCCCATAAATAACGGCACACAATCCTATCAAAATTTAATTCAATTTGTGCCAGATAGAAGCGGACACGACACTCGCTATGCAATAAATGCAGACAAACTACGCAACAAACTTTTATGGAATACCCAAAATAACTTTGAAATATCTTTACGTAAAACCGTGCAATGGTATGTGGAACAATTTAAAAAGTCTGCCGGAAAAATAAATTGATCGATATAGTCGTTCAACTTCAAAAGAATAAAAGGCGACTTTGTCTGCGACAGTGTAAATAATACGGCAAGGCTCGGCATACGCATTATTGTTTTGAAGTTGAACGACTATAAACACTGCCGGAAAACTTTTCCGGCAGACTTATTTACAAACTAAATTTAAAACACAAAAACAATACAAATAATTATTTTAATCAATAAGATAACCTTGTTCGATTGAATAAATTTAAAACATCAATTTTTTATCTTATATTGCATTATCTCTTGAATAGGTGCATAGTTCCACATCTTTTCAAGAACAATCCAAACATTAGGAGGCATTATAAATGTCAGTATTAGTTGCAAAACCAGCACCATTTTTTTGTTGCGATAACAAAACATTCCCAGCAGTATTAGGCAACGGCGAAATCGTTGAAGACTTCAACTTTAAAAAAGCCACTGCCGGAAAATATACCGTTGTATTCTTCTATCCAATGGACTTTACCTTTGTTTGCCCATCTGAAATTTTGGCATTCAACAACCGTTTAGAAGAGTTCAAACAACGCAATGTTGAACTAATTTCTGTTTCTATCGACAGTCAATTCACCCACAACGCATGGCGTGAAACCCCTGTTGAAAAAGGCGGTATTGGCAAAGTTGGCTTTACTATGGTAGCAGACGTTAAAGGCGAAATCATTCGTGCATTCGATGTAGAAAGCGAAGGCGGCGTTGCATTCCGTGGTTCGTTCTTAATCGACAAAAACGGCATAGTACAACACCAAGTGGTAAATAACTTGCCATTGGGACGCAATGTTGATGAAATGTTACGCATGATTGACGCATTGCAATTTACCGAAGAACACGGTGAAGTTTGCCCTGCAGGCTGGCATAAAGGCGAAGCAGGCATGAAACCAAATGCAGAAGGCGTTGCATCTTACCTCGCAAGTCATGCCCAAGAACTGTAATTGAATATTTAGCAATTTTAATAAATACGCCGTGTCATTAACGGCGTATTTATTTTCATATTTTTCAAGCGAAATAATAGGGTTTATGGCATAATCAAAAAATCTTTTTCAAGGGCTTACTATCATGAGTACAAAAGGCAATATTTTCGTTGTTTCAGCAGCATCAGGTACAGGGAAAACATCGCTATTGAATAAGCTTACAGCCGAAAATCCCAATGTACACCTTGCAATATCACATACCACACGCACAATGCGTGAGGGCGAAATCAATGGCAAACATTATTACTTCGTTAATACTGATACGTTTGAACAAATGATTGGTGAAGGTGCTTTTATTGAACATGCACGCGTGCATAATCAATACTATGGCACTTCCACTCAAGAAATTGAACGCTTGCGTCAATCAAATTTTGATGTAATTTTGGAAATTGATGTACAAGGTGCAGAACAAATTAGAAGATTACTGCCGGAATCGATTGGTATTTTTATCTTGCCACCATCATGGGAAGCTTTAGAACAACGCTTAAACAATCGTGGTACAGAAAGTGATGATAGCATTGCATTACGCTTGAAAAATTCACGTTATGAAATCGAACAAGCATCGCTATTTGACTATTTGGTAGTAAATGACGATTTACAGCAAGCAGTTGATAATATTAACCACATCATCGCTGCTTCACGTTTCCGGCAGACTAATAATTCCGATGCACTAATATCATTGTTACAATCACGTTAAATTTTTTTAATTAGGAGTATTTTTATATGGCACGTATTACAGTAGAAGATTGCGTTCCACGCATTGCAAATCAATTTGAGTTAACATTAGTCGGTGCAACTCGTGCACGTCAATTGTCTAATGGTGCAGCACCAATGGTTGAAGAACTTAAACACAAACCAACTGTAACAGCCTTGCGTGAAATTGCAGCAGGTCAAATTACATCATCTATTTTAAAACATAAAAATAATTAGGGTTAAATCAAAATGCCTAACGCAATGGTAAGCTACGATGCAGTTTCACAAACTGCTAAAAACAAATTGTTGCAAGCAGTTTTATATCTCAATGAAAACGAGCGACAATTAGTTGAGCATGCCTGCGATTACGCATTTATTAAACACGATGGACAAACTCGCAAAAGCGGAGAACCATATATCACCCACCCTATTGCTGTTGCCACCGAAGTTGCTTCGTGGAAATTAGATGCAAAAACCATTGTTTCAGCCTTACTTCATGACGTTTTAGAAGACACAGGCACTACAAAAGCGGAATTAGCTTCTGAATTTGATGAAACCGTAGCCGCAATTGTCGATGGACTTTCTAAATTAGAAAAAATCCACTATGACAGCTATGTAACGCATCAAGCAGAAAGCTTCCGCAAAATGGTTTTAGCAATGGTAAAAGATTTACGCGTTTTGGTGATTAAGCTTTCCGACCGTTTGCATAATATGCGTACATTAGGTTCAATGCGTCCGGAAAAATGTCGTCGCATTGCCCAAGAAACATTGGAAACATACGCTCAATTAGCCAATCGCATTGGCATGAATCCAGTCTATCGCGAATTGCAAGATTTATCATTTTTATATCTTTACCCCAAACGCTATCGTATTTTAGAAAAAGCCATACAACAATGGCGTATCGGTAGCAGAGAAAAAATTACCGAAATATTAAGTGCTCTCACCACGCAATTAGTAGCATTCAACATAGAAGCCAAAGTACTTGGCAGAGAAAAACACCTATATAGCATTTTCAACAAAATGCGAAATAATCAATTGCGTTTTTCAGAAGTGATGGATTTATACAGTTTTCGCATTGTGGTTAATTCCGTACCAGATTGCTATCGCACTTTGGGTGCATTACATTCGCTTTACAAGCCTCACCCTAAACGATTTAAAGATTTCATTGCCATTCCCAAAAGCAATGGTTATCAAAGCCTGCATACAACATTAATTGGACCTTTGGGTTTACCAATTGAAATTCAAATTCGCACTCCGCAAATGAATGAAATTGCAGAATTAGGCATGGCACGCCAATGGATTTACCAAAATCACACTAATGATTCGGCTAACACTGCCCACATTCGCACTCATCAATGGCTACAAAACATCATGGATATTCAATCTGATAATAACGATGCCATTGAATTTAGCCAAAATATTAAAGACGATTTATGTTCAAACGAAGTTTATATTTTCACCCCACAAGGAAAAATACTTGTTTTACCACAAGATGCAACACCAGTAGATTTCGCATATGCAGTACATACCGATGTTGGACATAATTGCGTTGGTGCAAAAGTTAATAATACATTAGTACCATTGCGTCATAAATTAGAAACAGGCGATACTGTTGAAATTATGACTCGGAAAAACGGCACTCCCAATCCAACTTGGTTAAGTTTTGTTGTAAGTGCTCGTGCAAGGAGTGCAATCCGTAGTCGTCTTAAAAACATGGATAGACAAGATGCAATTGCTTTGGGTGAAAAATTATTGCAAAAAGTCCTGCAAGACCTACTGCCGGAAGAAGTTATCACATCAGAAAAATTAAGCGAAAAATACCTAACCGATTTACAACAAAATCAAACCAGTTTTGAAGAAGTCTTATACAACATTGGCATGGGACATACGCTTCCCATTTCCATTGCCGTACGTCTTGCCGAATTAGCAGGTAAACATTTAGGCGAAAACGTTAGATTGAGCCCTATTAAAATTTCAGGTAATGAAGCTGGCAATATTCATTTCCCAACCTGTTGCCACCCTATTCCGGGAGACTCAATCAAAGCGGTTTTAACTCCCAATCAAGGTTTAGTTATTCATAATGACGGTTGTCCTCATCTTATTAAATCGCCACCAGAAAAAACATTAGATGCCAATTGGGATAACATTCAAAGCGACCTTTTATTTCGCACTCGCATTTTAGTAACTCTGCGTGATGGGCAAGGTTTATTAGCAACAATGGCAAGCGTTATTTCTGCTAATCAAGCTAATATCGCATCAGTGGATACACCTAATCGCAAAGAAGATAAAGACGGCTTTATTGATTTTATTTTTGAAATACAAATCAAAGATTCCAATCAATTAGAACACATTATTCACGACTTGCAATCAATACCACACGTTTGCAAAGTATCTCGTATGTAAAAATTACTCATAATATTTTCCGGCAGACTATATCAATAAATAGTCTGCCGGAAAAATTTTTACTAAAAAGTTTGCAATAGATTAAATAATTATTAAAAAACAATATGTATAATCAATAAATAGGGTTTATCGAATATAAACTTTTTGTAATACTAATGCACAGTGCTCGTCATTCTTCAATTAACATAGAATGACAAATGTAATGGTTTTAAGGAGTAAAGATTATGTATAAAAAAATATTAGTACCAGTCGATGAAAGTGAAGCATCAATGCGAGCCTTACAAGAAGCTTGTAAATTAGCACAAAGCAATAGTGCTTCATTAGAAATCATACACATTTTCGATTATGCAAGATTTTCTTGGAGTACCCAAGGAATCAGCCATATCGAACAAACAGACGAATCGTCAGACGAAATTCTAAATCGTGCCAAAGCAATGACCAATAAATACGGCGTTAGTGCAAATACTGCTATTATCGATAATACCGGAGAAAAAATCGCCGATATTATTGTACGTAAAGCACAGGAAAATGATTGTGACTTAATCTCCATGGGCACTCACGGACTAACCGGAATTATGCACTTACTAATGGGGTCAGTAGCAGAAGGAGTATTACGCAAATCTAAAATTCCAGTAATGTTGATTAGATATTGAAAAATTATTATTGTCAGAAACTCCTGCAAAATTAGTAGATGTGAATACATTTCAAAGAGTTAGTAACACTTCAAATCGAATATATAACAGATAGAAAAACTATCGTTTATAGTAACGCACAACGTTAAGAAATGTACCACAGATGCCTGTTTTACAGGAGTATAATTTAATAAATCACCACATCATCATTATCCAATGAATTTAATAATGATGATGTTAAATCAGATGATGAAGTATATTCCACATCTTCACTATTTTCATTATTAAATTCTATATTTGATAATTCAGATAAGTCTGCCGGAAAAACTATACTATCACTTT
>JAFZMY010000114.1 GCA_017553165.1 Neisseriaceae bacterium | reverse complement strand
TTTAATATCGACTTTGCTGCCTGAAATTATGGTTTCACCGTTGATTGATGATACGGTAGAACCTGTTTGGATGTAGGTTTTTCCTGCGTAAATGGTGTCGCTTGAAATAACAAATAAAGCAACCTGAAAAACTCTATCTTTTCTTGATTTACCACTGTTATAAGCAGTCTCACAAACTGCAATCATTAAGCCTGTGTTGCGGTTGAAGATGACTTTGTGCAGGTTTTTGTTCATCTATTGCTTTCACTATCTGCGTGGGTAACAAGTTGTCCATCCTACGCTTGCTACTTGGCTAATCAACGATAATATCTCTATTGTAGTTGATAGGCGTTCCATCTAAACTTTCAGATTCATAGCCTTGTGGAATAACATATACTTCTTCTACTTTGCAATCGGGATAAATCCATTTGTTCCAATTTTCAATAAACCAATCAGTTTTCAATACCTGTGCAACTTTTAAGTTGTATTTAGTTGCAATCTCTTCATCAACATCAACAATGGCTTCGTTTGGAATTATTCCAAAAAGATGACCGCCGTGATAACCTGTTGAAGCAGTTAAAGCAAAAGTAGGAATGTTTCCATCTATTTGCCACTTAAATGCAGGAGATGCTTCCAAAATCATAAAATCCACAAAATTTTCATAAGGCCATTGTGCAGGTAAGCGAAAAACAGCACCGCGTGCTAAATATGGCACTTTGTAATCAATCAGTTTTTTCATTATTTAACTTTCAAATCATGATGACCAGATGTGTATTTTGAATTAGGGATAGAACTTCCGTCAAATTTTTGTACGCCTTGATGTTGCCCCCTTTTGTTTAAGACTTCCCAATTACCGTGTCGTGTATCAAGTGCATAATATGTTTTACCATCTGCACTTTTATATACATCACGTCCATTTATTTTGGATAATGTATTGTCTTTTATCCACCCATTTTGTTCAGCAATTAATTTGGATTGTTGTTTATATTGAGCGACTTTTTCAGCAGTTTGAGCATTAAAGCCAACCGCCCCAATCTGCCTACTCGGTAAAGACACACTTGCTCTACTTGGCGTTATTGCCGAATCCATCAAACGAGCGTAGGTTGAATTTGGATTAACCAAACCACGCACGCCAGTGAGCAAAGTTAAATCACCAAACGCTTGAAGCCCCCAATGTCCCCCAATTACCATTTTTTATATTAGTGGCAATTTCACTGTGTTCAACGGCGTGTTTAAATTCACCAGGTGCTCCTGCATACAACACAAGATTAATTTGCATATTTTGAATAACAGCCGCTTCACAATTAACATTACCATTACACAAAGGCAAAATCTTATTTTCATATGTTGCCGCTACATATTCTTCCCATTTGCTGTCTTCGCCTTGATAGGCAAATCCTTGTTTATACGATATTTCTTTGTATTTATTATAAGTTGCCGCACATCGTTCAGGACTGCCGTTTTTACCGCAATCACGGCTTAAATCTTTGGCAAAATCACTTTGGTTATTCTTACCGTAATAGCCAAGATAATTATTCTCCACTGCATTAGTTGCCACTGTTCCGCCGACATAAGCGTCAAGCGAACTATCGCCATTCAGGCTACCTGAAACCGCACCGAGTGCTTGTGTAATATTTAAAACCGTTTCTTTTTGTTCGGCGGTTAGGTTTTCTGGTTTTACTTCATCGCCGTAGAGCATTGCAACAATCACTGGCGTAATCGCTTCCGCACCGCCAGCCGATATTGCTCCACTTAATGCATTGCCGCCATTAGCACTTGCCGTAGCCACACCTAAAATAGCGTGAGTAGCAATATGGGCGGTTTTTTGGCTTGTAGTAAGTTCTCCATTAGGATTTTGGTCAGCCAAGTCTTTGAAATACTGCCCTACTTGATAACTTGCGGCAGGTGCAATGGTAGAAGTGGCAACGCCTAAAACGCTATCACTCGGAGCAAGTAAACCACCTGCCACCATATTTAAGCCAAGATTTTGACGATCAATGATTTCAACTTGCTCATTATAATATTGCTGTGTGATTTCATTGCGTTCAAGTTGTGCTTTTAATTTGTCTTTGAGTTGATTTTGTCGGCGGTTGTAGTCTTGTAGGTTTCGACTAAATTCTTGTGTTACTTCCACCTGCAAATCAATTTCACTTTGAACTTTGTTTGCGTCAAAATTATTATCAAGTCTGCCGGAAAGGTTTTGATGGTTTTCCAAAGTTATATTGGTTTTAACCGCTTTAATAGTTTCTTCTGCTGATTTGCCAGTTAAAGCTTGTTGTTTGGCTGTATCACGGATTGTGATATTTGCAGTGTTAATGCCAGCGTAGGTTACAGATGATTGACTTTCTTTGTCTCTTCCATAACCCATTGTGTTGGACATTCCAGTTTTATCAACTGTGTAAATTCTGCTATTTGAGTTTGGATTATCCCCTTTAACACTGCCGGAAATTCCTATACCAAACGCTTCACCTTTATATTCAGCTTTATTTGCTAAATCTGCAAATGTTATTGTTCCTGTTTCAAAGCGATTTTTGCCGTTTTGTTCTGCATTTGCGGTGGAGGTGATTAGTCCGCCGTTTAGGTGAGTGTTTTCTTTGATATTGATTTGATAACCGTCATCGCCAGCAAATATGCCACTTTGTTCATTAATCGATTGGTAGTTTGCTTTGATTTTACTTGCACTCACATTTCCACCAGCACTGGCACCATAGCCGATGGTGAAATCAACAGAAGCATTGAACTGATTTGAGTTGTAGTTCATGGCGTTTTGAACAGTTTCGATATTAAGTTTTTGAGCATCGATTTTAACGCCTTTGCCTAATATTTGTCCGCCATTGATATTTAATTCTTTTCCGGCAGATATATTAGTTTGACCTGTGCTACTGCCCACATAACTATTGCGGTAGTTGATATTATCGCCATTAGCTTTGCCTTTTCCATATTCACCTTCGGCTGTAACGCCAATACTTGCTCCATTACCATTAAATGAAATAGCAGCACCAACTGCGGCGTGTATGTTTTCAAAATTATTGTGTTCTTTTCCTATTTCTTTTGCAGCTTTGATATTTACATCTTTTGCCGCAGTTAA
>JAFZMY010000113.1 GCA_017553165.1 Neisseriaceae bacterium | reverse complement strand
GATATGCAGGCACAATTTATGGCGATGAACTGCATTGCGGGCGGCACTTCAACCATTACCGAAAACATTTTTGAAAACCGCTTTATGCACATTCCCGAACTCAACCGTATGGGTGCGGACATTGTGTTTAACGGCAAGACCGCCACAGTTAAAGGCGTGGAAAAACTTTCCGCCGCCAAAGTCATGGCAACCGACTTGCGTGCGTCCGCAAGCCTTGTGATTGCAGGACTTGTTGCAGACGGCGAAACCATAGTCGATAGAATTTATCACTTGGATAGAGGCTATGAACACATTGAAACCAAATTAGGCAATGTGGGTGCAGTGATTGAACGCACGAAAGGCGGTTGATTTGGTTTTCAGGCAGCCTAAAAGAACATTACTATTTGATTTTATTATAAAAACAGTCAGATGACTACAATTTGTAGTCATCTGAAAAAATGAAACGGTTACAGGTTGTAACCGTTTGAAAAACTTTTCAGGCAGCCTGAAAAAATAATTTTAACAACAATCTATTCAAATTTGTAGCCTGCGTGCTACAATGTCAAATTATGGAATATGAACTGATTAAATCTGATGAATTTGCCGACTGGCTTAATGGCTTAAAAGACAGAGTTGCTCGTGTAAAAATTTTGCAAAGAATGGAGCGAGCAAGGTTTGGCAACTTTGGCGACCATAAGCATATCGGCGGCGGATTGATTGAAATGCGTATAAATTTTGCCAAAGGGTATCGCTTATATTGTTCCATTCAAAACGGCAAATTAGTTGTACTGCTTACAGGCGGCACAAAAGAACAGCAACAAAAAGACATTGATAAAGCAAGAGCATTATTAAAAATTTGGGAGAATACAAATGGCATTTAGTACATTTAATCCAGCGGAACACTTGCAAACACAAGAAGAAATTGATTTATTTTTGTCCGAGTGTTTTCAAGATGAAAATCCTGATGTTTTTTCGGCAGCATTAGCCGATGTGATTAAGGCTCACGGCGTGGCGGCAGTGGCAGAAAAAGCCCATTTAAATCGTGAAAGTTTGTATAAATTTGTATCAGGCAAAACCCGTCCCACTTGGGCAACCATACATAAATTGATTTTGGCGATGAATATTAAAATTCAAACCGCATAGTTTTAGGCTGAACACATTCAACTAACAACTGCAACTTTCTGTATCATAGCCAAAACCTAATTAGACAAACACCTATCTTTCTATCTTTCAATCAGAGTATAATCTGAAACTTTAATTTGAACTTTGTTTGACATAGTTTAACTAACAAACATTTTAATATTAGCAAATTGTAATATTCGTGTTACAATGAGAAAATGTTTTTGTCGTATTGAATTAAAGGATTAGCACTATGAAAAAGTTTATAACGTTAGTAGCATCGCTTTATTTAATCTCTGCTATTGCTAATGCCGATTGTATACGCCCCAAAGCTCCTTATAAAAAAATAAATTGCCTACAAGAAGGATTATCCGTGGTTTTAAAAGATGGGAAGTACGGTGCTATTGATGCTAATGGTAAAGAAGTGATTCCATTAAAATACGACTTCATCGCTGGTTTTAGTGAAGGCTTATCGCATGCCAAAAAAGCCAATAAAAAAGGATATATCAATAAACAGGGTGAGGAAATTATCCCATTCGAGTACGATTTTGCCGAAAATTTTGAAAATGGTATCGCAAAAGTAAATAAAGACGAAAAATGGTTTTATATTGATAAATCTGGGAAATTCGTCAAAGATGTAGAAAAGTAGTATATTTATCAATTATATAAATTAATTCCGGCAGACTATGATTGTTAAAAGGTCTGCCGGAAAACAATTTACTCTTCAATTTGATACGATGAGTTTTCAAAACGAGCGTATGAAGACATAAATGTTAAATACACTTTACCAGTAGGTCCGTTACGATGTTTTGCCACAATAGCTTCTGCTAAATTTTCATATTTACTTTCTGGATTATAATAAGCATCACGATACATAAATATAATTAAATCAGCATCTTGCTCGATTGCACCAGATTCACGCAAATCTGACATCATCGGACGTTTATCAGGACGATTTTCAACTGCACGAGACAATTGCGATAATGCAATAACAGGAACACCAAGCTCTTTTGCTAAAGATTTAAGCGAACGTGTAATCGCAGCTAATTCCATATTACGATTACTATCACTTCGCCCACCACCGCCAGACATCAATTGCAAATAATCGATAACTATTAAGCCTAATTTCCCATCATGTTTACGAGCTAAACGGCGAGCACGAGCACGTACTTCCAAAGCACTTAACGCTGGCGTGTCATCAATATAAATAGGAGCATCGGATAATGCTTCCATTGCCATACCTAAATTTTTCCAGTGATGATCATTTAGTCTGCCGGTACGCAACATGCTTTGATCGATTTTACCGATTGAACCGAACATACGCATTGCCAACTGTTTACTACTCATTTCCATAGAAAACACGGCAACTGGTGCTTTACTATTGATGCCAACATTTTCTGCAATATTCATCGCAAAAGCAGTTTTACCCATTGATGGTCGTCCTGCCACAATGATTAAATCTCCTGATTGCAATCCTGAAGTCTTTTTATCCAAATCTATAAATCCAGTTGGTAAGCCTGTGATTTCTTTATCTTTATTTTGATAAAGTTTTTGAATATCAGATACCACATCTTTAAGCAAGGTTGGCATATCGGTAAAACCTTGCTGGGAGCGTTGAGAATTTTCTGCAATTTGGAAAACCTTATTTTCAGCACTATCTAATACTTCTTGTG
The DNA here is from genome assembly GCA_017553165.1 of Neisseriaceae bacterium. Lineage (GTDB taxonomy): Bacteria > Pseudomonadota > Gammaproteobacteria > Burkholderiales > Neisseriaceae > RGIG9985. The sequence continues at coordinate 19,538 of JAFZMY010000113.1, read as the reverse complement.
CCTCCAAACCTTGTGGTTGATACGCCATACGTGAAATTTCAGTTCCAACTTCGGCTAATTGGCGGAAAATAGAACGTTCTCGCACAATCTCTGCATAACGGCGAATATTAGCCGCAGATGGCGTATTCTGTGCCAAAGAAACAAGATAGGATAATCCACCAACATTATCCAACTCTTCGCGTTTAGTAAGTTCCTCCTGCACAGTAATCACATCAGCAGGACGTTGGGCATCAATTAACGCAACAATCGCCGCATAGATAAGCTGATGCTCTCTACGATAAAAATCATTAACTGTTAGTAAATCAGCTATTCTGTCCCAAGATTCATTGTCCAACAACAATCCGCCCAACACAGATTGTTCAGCACCAACCGAATGTGGCGGCAACATTACATCTGCGTTTTCACTCTCTGGAAACGGAGAATAATCCTCTTCAACCATAGATAAAACTTTCCAAATTCAAAGAAGCTATTGTAATACGTTTTCAAAATAATTATCCTGATTTTAAAAACTCATACAACTCAAATATTCACTATTTATTAGCCATGTTTAGTAAAATAAAAATATTTATAAAACAATATGTTAAACTCTTTACGTTACTGCATAAAATTTCTCAATGACCAGTTTTCATGAGTCAGTTTAAACGTTATTAGAATATAATTACATACAAATCAATATCTTAAACAACAATCTTGTAAAATTAATATTTGTTCAAACATTTTTTAACCAAGTCTGTCGGAAAAATTTGCTATACAAGATTATCGACAATTGATAAATTATTAGTATATAATAAGAAATGTTTGTATTAGTTTGAATTTTTCTTAACTCACTAAAAAATCAAGCTATACATGTAGTTCTGTTAATCAATCATAGTTTTTTCAAAGAAACTATAATTGATATTTATTAAATGTATTTCGCTTCAATTTAAGGAAAAACAATGTATTACTACGCAGATTTTGATAATAACAATGGAAACATAACAATTAAATTTCGAGACATTCCAGAAGCAGTAACATTCAGTAGCGATGAAAAAACAGCAATGGCTATGGCAGAAGAAGCTCTGTTTTCGGCAATAGAAATCTATTCTATGCAGGGTTGGAAGATTCCACAACCAACACCACGCAAAGAAAATGAACAAGCTGTATATATTTCAGATTGCGTTTATTGTAAAATTCTTTTACATAACAAAATGTTAATCAAAAAAGTTTCACCAGAAATCTTGGCACGTAAAATGCGTACCAGTATCGCAGAAGTAAATCGTATTCTCGATATTCATCAAAAAACCCAAATAGATTCAATCAGTAAAGCATTAACTGCATTAGGATACACTCTAAAAATATCAGCTTAAATTTTAATTAAAAGCACGCTGAAATTAAATTTTAAGCGTGCTTTTATTAAAATCAAATGTAAAAACAAGGATTAACTCTTTATGAATATCGAAAAAAATTCAGTAGTATCATTATCATACAAAATGTATGATGATCAGAATAAATTGCTTGATGAAACTGTTAATGAACCCATGATTTATCTACACGGTGGCTATGATGGTATTTTCCCAGTGGTTGAAGAAGCTCTACACGGTAAACAATTGGGTGATGAAATAGATATTCATCTATCGGTAGAAGATGCTTTTGGCGAAATAGATTCCGATTTAATTCGCTTGGAAGATGTGGATAATTTTCCAGTTAAACCAGAAGTTGGCATGTTATTTGAAGGAGAAGACCGCCACGGTCATATCAGCCTATTTCGTATAACCGATATTGCCAATGGTAAAGCCGTAGTCGATGGTAATCACCCTTTTGCAGGAATGAAAATTCGTTTTATTGCCAAAATAGTTGATATTCGCCCTGCTACTGCCGATGAACTTGCACATGGACATGTGCATATTCATGGACATCATCATTAATTATTAATATTCAAATTGTTATAAACTTTCCGGCAGACTGCCGGAAAGTTTTTATATTCAATCACATTCAATCCAAACTGGTGCATGATCGCTGGGGCGTTCTGCCGCACGTGCATTGGTATCAATGCCAAACTTATTAGCACGCGACATTAATTGCGGTGTTAATAAAATATGATCAATTCTCATTCCTAAATTACGCTTAAATCCATTCATGCGATAATCCCACCAAGTGAATAATTGTTCTTGTGGTGCTAATTCCCTTATGCCATCAAAAAAACCTAATGTAAGAATATTATTAAAACATTCTCTTTCAATATCTGAACACAAAATTTTACCCTGCCATTTTTGTGGGTCATAAACATCAATATCGGCAGGTGCAATATTAAAATCACCTAAAATTACACAATTACCATATTTATTTTTTTCATAAATAATATGTTTATTTAAGGCATCAAACCATTTTTGTTTATAGATAAATTTTTCACTACCAACAGCTTCTCCATTAACACAATAAACACAAATAAATCTTATATTATTGTATGTTGCACTAATAACTCTTCTTTGTTCATCATCAAAATCTGTTATTCCGTATTTAATATCAGTCATTTCATTTTTAGCTATTAAGGCAACACCGTTATAGGTTTTCTGCCCAAACCATGCAGCATGATAGTTTATTTTTTCAAATTCATTGACTGGAAATTTATTTTGCTCTTGTTTTAATTCTTGCAAGGCTAATACATCTGGTTTATATTTATTTAACCATTCGATAACTTGTTCTAAACGAACATTGAGTGAGTTTACATTCCAAGTAGCAATTTTCATGATTATAAATATTAAGTTAAATTATATTATTATCATAATATCATAATTTATTTTTTATTTCAAAAATTATTTTCCGGCAGTGTTTATTTTAAGTTTATCTTGTGCTACACTTCACAAGTTTTAAATATTTTTATGAGTTACTATTATGAAATGGACTGATGTACAATTAATCGCAGAATCATTAGCAGATTCATATCCAGAAACAGACCCTAAAACTATTCGTTTTACCGATTTACGTGATTATATTTTATCCTTGCCTGAATTTAATGATAATCCAGAGCATTGTGGTGAGAAAGTTTTAGAAGCAATTCAACAAGCTTGGATAAATGAAATGTAAACCATCATTGGTTTTTATTAATTTCAATCCATTCTTTTTCCAAGCGTTTTAGTGATATTAGATATGGCGTTTTTAGCTCCTGTGCAAATAGTGAAACGCGTAGTTCTTCTATTTTCCAACGAAATTCTAAAAGTCTGCCGGAAGGAATTTGTTGCTGTTGATAATAATAACTGCATTTATCACTTAATTGTTGTTCCCAATATTTAATATCTTGTTCTCTTGCCATATCACGTGATGGATTATTGCCATATTTATCTAAACGCACAATCATTGCTTTTATGTAAATTGGTAAGCGTTGCCAGATATGCCATGGAGTTTGGGTTGCAAAATCTTTGTTTAATAATATTGCAATTTTCTCTCTTATTATATTGTTTAATGGGTGTTTTCCTGATAATAAGCGGTTATTTAATTCGGCATATACATTGGCAATTTCTTGCAAATAAATATTCATTGCTTCTTTTACAGATGGTAAACGTGTTCTTGCTTTTTTAATTTGCTCTTTAAATGATTTTTCATCACGTGGCAAATCATCATCGGCAATAAATGCTCTATCACAAATTGCATGAGTAATGCTTTCACGTAGATAGTCTGCCGGAATATGTTTCAGCAACATTGCTAATTGATTGAAATTCATTAAACCACGATTTAAGTCTTTTATTTGTTCTTTTAACTGTAATGCCATTAGTGCGATTGTGCCAACTCTATGAGAGTGCATGGCTTCATAGTTTGTATCAAAAAGTCGCAGGGAAATGCTGCCATCTTTTTCTTTGAGCAAACCTAAATATCCGGTTAATTGTTGCTTGCCACGTGCAAATTTAAGGTTTTCCGGCAGACTTCCTATATTCCAAGTGGTGATATTTTCTTTTTCAAATTCGCCACCACTATCACGAAAAGTTACGCTTGCGATATGTCCTAATTTTTCTCGCAATGCCAAAATATCACGTCCCATAGACAGTTCTTGTCCACCATCATCAATAACGCGAATATTGAAATAACAATGTTGTGGCAAAACACATTCTGCCCATTTGACTTGATCGATTTCGTCCAATATCCGCATATCACCAGCTGTTTTGGCAATTGCATGTGATAGTTGCGGAATAATTGCTTGTTCCATATCAATTTTATTAGATAAAAATTGAGTGATAAATTCCGGCACAGGAACACATAACCTCCTGATTTGTTTAGGTAATGCCTTAATTAGAAGTTGTAATTTTTCTCTAATCATACCTGGAACTAACCATTCTAAACGCTCTGGTGATATGCGATTTAAAAGCGGTAAAGGAATGGTTGCGGTTACACCGTCCATTATATGATGTGGTTCAAAACGGTATGTTAATTTTAATTTGCCATCTTTGGTATTTAGAGTATTTGGAAATTGTTCTTCGGTAATATGAAGTGCGGTGTGTCGCATTAAATCATCGCGATTAAGATACAAAAGTTTACTATCTTGTTTTTCCGCATCAATTCGCCATTGTTCAAAAGATGGTAAATCAACAATATCATTTAGTCTGCCGGAAAGCTCTCCAATCTGCGGAATACGTTGATTATAAAAAGAAAACAAAACCTCATCATCAACCAAAACATCAGGACGACGTGATTTATGCTCTAATTGAGCAATTTCGTCAATCATTTTGCGATTGTGATTAAAAAATCCAGCACGAATATCGGCATCTTGTTCAACCAAAGCACTGCGAATAAAAATTTCGCGAGCATCTTGTGGTGCAATTTTTCCGTATGAAACAGGACGACGTGGCATTACAGTTAAACCGTATAAGGTTACACGTTCAAAAGCCACCACTTCACCACGTTTCCTTTCCCAATGTGGGTCAAAATAATGATAACGCACTAAATGTGGAACTTCTTTTTCAACCCATTCCGGCTCGATTTTAGCAACATTGCGTGCATAGAGGCGTGCGGTATCGGTTAACTCTGATGCTATCACCCATTTTTGTTTACCACGAAACAATGCAGAAGCTGGAAAAATATGAAAATGATTGCCACGACTCCCCATATAATCATTATTTTCCGGCAGACGCATACCAATATTAACAGCCAATCCACATAATAAAGCTCTATGAATAGCCTCGTAATCTGCGGCTTTGCGGCCTCGTCTTTGTTGGCGTAAATCTTTTTTTAGTAATTGTTTTTGTTTAAGTTGTGCTGATAAAGTAGCATCGTTATTTATATTTTCCGGCAGACTATTATTGATAGTTAAAGTATGCCGGAAAAGTTCTTCTTTTGTGGCTAAACCAATTTCCACAACAATATCGGATAATTGATGATAAAGTTCTCGCCATTCTCGCATACGCAAATGCGATAAAAAATGTTTGCGACACCAATCGTTTAATTGTCGATTGGATAAACCTTTTTCCTTTTCGTGTAAAAATGAATCCCAGATATTTAAATAAGTTAAAAAATCTGATTGTTTATCAATAAATCGTTCATGAGCTTTATCAGCCATTTCACGAATTTCCCAATGATTTTCTCTTACATCTTGTACCGATAATGCTGCAACAATAATCAATAATTCAGCTATGCAATCATGTTTTTTCGATGCTAACAAAATTTTTGCAATACATGGGTCTATGGGCAGACGTGCCATTTGTCGACCATCATCGGTTAGCATACCTTTGTCATCAATTGCCCATAATTCTTGCAAAATTTGCACACCATCGTTGATATAGCGTTTATCTGGCACCTCTAAAAATGGAAAATTTTCAATATCTCCTAATTTTAATGATTTCATACGCAAAATCACGCCGGCTAAATTACTACGCATAATTTCAGGAGTGCTAAATTGCGGACGATTGATAAAATCATCTTCATCATACAAACGAATACAAACCCCATTGGCAACACGACCACACCGCCCTGCCCTTTGTTTTGCCGATGCCTGTGAGATTTTTTCTACATGTAATTGTTCCACTTTGGCACGTGCTGAATATCTCTTAATTCGAGCCAAACCAGTATCTACAACATAACGAATATTAGGTACAGTTAAAGATGTTTCTGCAACGTTAGTTGATAAAATAATTCGTCTTTTATGGCTATTGGTATCAAAAATTTTCTGTTGCTGTGCCGATGATAAACGTGCAAATAAAGGTAAAATCTCATCTTGATTACGTAATTTATCGCTACGCAACACCTGTTCAGTTTCTCTAATTTCACGTTCGCCAGGTAAAAAAACTAAAATATCGCCATTACCAATACTTGCTAATTCATCAACTGCCTGAACAATCGCATCAGGCATATCAACTTCAACTTCTTCTTCATCAAGATTATTCAAAGGTCGATAACGAATTTCAACAGGATACGTTCTGCCGGAAACTTCGATTATCGGTGCATGATTAAAATGTTGTGAAATACGTTTAGCGTCAATAGTTGCCGAAGTTATAATCACACGCAAATCAGGACGTTTGGGTAATAAATTTTTCAAATATCCTAATAAAAAATCAATATTTAAACTACGTTCATGCACTTCATCAATGATAATCGTGTCATATTCGCTTAAAAAACGGTCAGTCTGTGTTTCTGCTAATAAAATTCCATCGGTCATTAATTTAATCGCAATATTTTCACCGCTTTTATCATTAAATCTAACTTTATAACCAACAGCTTTCCCAATTGAACTGTGCAATTCATCAGCAATACGCTCTGCCACCGAACGTGCAGCCAAACGACGTGGTTGAGTATGACCTATCATACCAGCAACACCACGTCCTAACTCTAAACAAATCTTTGGCAATTGCGTAGTTTTACCTGAACCTGTCTCACCGCAAATAATCACCACCTGATTATTTTGTATAGCAACTTTAATCTCATCTATATGTTCATGCACTGGCAAACTGCCATCATATTCTGGCATTGTTACCGATGATAAGCGTTGCAAATAACGCTTATGAGAATGATGATAACGCTGATTTATCTTGGCTACGCCACCAAAACGCATTGGATTTTTAATTGCTTTCTGTAAAAAATTACGGTCTTTACATAAAACTTGATTTAAGTTAGATAAATTAAAAGACAAAGATTCCATAAAATAATCAATCTATAACTGTTAATTGCATTTTTATAATCATTTTCGGATATTTTTTACAATTTGACAATTTACTAATGCTTTCCGGCAGTGTAATTTAAGCGACTTCTTGCAAAACTCGTCAATGACAAGTTTTGCAAAAAGTCTATAATTGCTTATTGTTTTAAACTCTGCATATCAATCACAAATCGATATTTCACATCGGATTTCAGCATGCGTTCGTACGCTTCATTGATATACTGCATATCAATCATTTCCACATCAGGCACGATATTGTGTTTGCCGCAGAAGTCAAGCATTTCTTGGGTTTCGGCAATGCCACCAATACACGAGCCTGCAATGGTGCGGCGTTTGAGTATTAACTGGGCGGAATTGCTGGCGACTTCTTCGCCGACTACGCCTACCAAAACCAATGCACCATCAACAGTTAAAGTGGGAATGTATGGGGCTAAATCGTGTTTGTAGGGGACGGTGTCGATGATGACATCAAACTGATTGCGAACTGCTTTCATTTGGCTTTCATCGCTTGATAAAACAATGTGATGCACGCCTAATTTTTTTGCGTCATCAAATTTATTTGTGGAGCGTGTGAAAAGCGACACTTCCGCTCCCATAGCCACAGCAAATTTAATTGCCATATGCCCCAAACCACCCAAGCCAACAACGCCCACTTTACTGCCTTTGCCCACTTTCCAGTGGCGTAAGGGCGAATAAGTGGTAATGCCTGCACACAAAAGCGGAGCAACTGCTTTGGTATCTAAATTTTCAGGCACTTTGCAGGCAAATTTTTCTACAACCACATAACGCGTGCTGTATCCGCCGTAGGTTTTTTCGCCTGTGCTGTATCGAAATGAATCGTTATAAGTCTGCACATTGCCGTTGTCGCAATACTGCTCTAAATCGTGGCGGCAGGGTTCGCACTGCCCGCAAGAATCAACCATACAGCCAATGCCAGCCAAATCGCCGATTTTGAATTTGCTTACATTTTTACCAATTTTCACCACGCGTCCGACAATTTCATGACCCGGTACCATAGGGTAAGAACTCCAACCCCAGTCATTGCGTGCTTGGTGTAAGTCGCTGTGGCACACGCCGCAATATAAAATGTCGATTTCAATATCATCATCGCCACATTCACGGCGTTCAAAATCAAACGCCGTTAAGGGCGTATCTGCGGACAAGGCAGCAAAGCCTTTCACTTGAATACTCATTTTCATCTCCGTTTGGGTTTGAACAGGATAATCATAACGGATAATATTGAAGACGAAAATACAAAATAGTTATCTTTATTTGATATAAAACTCTCATGCAAATTAATTTTTGAAACTCCTGCAAAACCATATCAGAAACAAAAATTTAATCCTGCCGTAAGGTGGACTTCCCAGCCCACCATAACGCCGTAGGCGTTAATCCATTGTATTTTAACAACTTTTTATTCCGCCATATTGGGCGGTTTGGTGGGCAAGGATGCCCACCCTACGGCGTTTATTTTTCAAAAATTAGGTTTTGCAGGGGTTTCTTTTTATAAAAATTATATTTTGCAGAAATTTCGAATAATCTTTATTAAAACAATGAAAATCATCTATTTAGTCTGCCGGAAAATGTTACAATTGGCGTTTTTACTTTCCGGCAGACTAAATTTTAATAATACACTATGGTAAAATATCTTATTTTCAAGGATTAAGATAATGAAAAACTTTTACTAATAATTATTACCACAAAAATAAAAAAACAAAAAATGCACAATTTGTTTGTTGGTAAGTTGATAAAAATAAAGAAATTTCTTCACATAAAATTTATGCATCAGATATTATTGCTCTTCATTTTAATCCAAAAAGAAATGAATTGCTTACTATGGGTAAGCAAAATGATAATACATTGACGATGTTTAATAAAGATCAAAAACCGTCAGACGGTTATAAATGTCATGACCGTTATAAATATGCTTATGTATATTATCATAATCTAAAACAATAAAATGGTTATATTGATCATTTAATGAGTACAAATACATATTTAATGATATATAGATTTTCACAATACGGATTGCTAATTTCTTTTTTCCGAAAATAAAGATATTTTTATGCACCTTTGTCGTGGATTTTTGAAAACACCTGTTTATTTAGATAAAATGATTAAAAAAGCGGTATTTCATTAGAATAATGATTGTTATTTAAATATTCATGCTGCCTGAAACAATGTTAAAATATTTGGTTTTATTATTTTCAGGCAGCGTTTTCAGGCAGCCTGAACTTTATTTTTAAGGAATTTTAAAATGATTGAAGCAGAAAAAATCAATCAACTCAATAACTTATTAGACGATTTAGCCGCTCGTAACGGTGATATTCGGAGGTATCTTTGACTACGACGGCAAGAAAGACCGTTTAGAAGAAGTCATCGGTTTATCCGAAGACCCTGATTTGTGGAATGACCCCAAAAAAGCAGAAGCCATCGGCAAAGAACGCAAAATGTTGGAAGATGTGGTTTGCACGGTTGATGAAGTGTCAAGCGGCATTGATGACAATCGAATGTTGCTCGAAATGGCGGCGGAAGAAGATGACGCGGACGCATTTGCCGCCGTTCATGCCGATATTTTGGCGTTAGAAAAACGCATTGCCGACTTGGAATTTAAACGCATGTTCGACCAACCTGCGGACGCGAATAATTGTTTTATCGACATTACCGCAGGGGCTGGCGGCACGGAAGCGGAAGACTGGGCGGGCATGCTCTTTCGTATGTATTGCCGCTACGCCGAACGCAAGGGTTTTAAAATCGACATTTTGGAAGAAGACGAAGGCGAAGTGGTGGGCATTAACCGTGCTACCATTAAGTTAGAAGGGGCGTATGCCTTTGGTTTGCTTCGCACCGAAACAGGCATTCACCGCTTGGTGCGTTGTTCGCCCTTTGACGCAAACAACAAACGCCACACTTCGTTTGCGTCTGTGTTTGTGTATCCTGAAATTGACGACAGTTTTGAAATTGAAATCAACCCTGCCGATTTGCGGATTGATACTTATCGAGCAAGCGGAGCGGGCGGTCAGCACATTAACAAAACTTCGTCCGCCGTTCGCATTACGCACAATCCCACAGGCATTGTGGTGCAATGCCAAAATGACCGCTCGCAACACCGCAATAAGGCAGAAGCGATGAATATGCTGCGTGCCAAATTGTTTGAAATCGAAATGCGAAAACGAAACGAAGAAAAACAAAATTTGGAAGATTCCAAATCCGATGTAGGCTGGGGACACCAAATCCGCTCGTATGTCTTCGACCAGTCCCGCATTAAAGATTTACGCACTTCCTACGAAGTGGGTAACATTAAAGCGGTTATGGACGGCGATTTAGACGGCTTTATCGAAGCGAGTTTGAAACAAGGTGTGTAAAAATTATGAAAACTTATCGTGCATTAATTTTTGATTGGGACGGCACTTTAGCAGATTCAACTGCCCATATTGTCGATGCTGTTCAATTTGCGTTTCAACAAAACGGCTTACCACCGCCATCTATTGACGATGCACGAAGTATTATTGGTTTAAGTTTAGAAAACGCCATGTTGCAATTGGGCAGAAATGATGCACGCGACAAAATGGACGATTTAATAACCGCATATCGTACATATTATTTTCGTAGCGACCGTCCTATTAAACTTTTTGACCAAGCGTATCCGCTATTACAAGAAAGTCGTAAACATTATCTATTAGGCATTGCCACAGGTAAAAGTCGGCGTGGTTTAGAACGTGGTTTAGATGACACTAAAACACGCCAATTTTTCTGTGCAACACGTACCGCAGATGAATGTGCATCAAAACCAAATCCGGATATGATTTTATCCTTATGCGATGAGTGGAATATTAAACCATCTGAAACATTAATGATTGGCGACACTACTCATGATTTATTAACTGCACACAATGCTGGTGCAGATGCGGTTGGAGTTGCAAGCGGAGCACATTCTGTACAAAAACTAAACACAGCCCCTAATATCGCTATTTTCAATAATCTATGGCAATTACAAAAGTGGTTGCTTTTGGAAAATTAAAAAATTAAACAAAGTGTTTTCTTTCCGGCAGACTATTTGAATTTAAGCTAAAAATAGTCTGCCGGAAAAATTTTTTTATAAATTTTATAATAGGAACAAATAGATGTCGTCTTGGGAAAATTTTAATATTCAAGGTGTTGTTGGTCATTTATCTTGTTTGATGTTAAAACCTGATATTCAAGCAAATAAAATAGCTATTTTATTGCACCCTAACCCTTTGCATGGCGGTAGCAATCGTAACAAAGTGGTACAAACTGCGGCAAAAGCTTTATGTAAAAAAGGTTTTTTATGCGTTTTACCTAATTTACGTGGTGTTGGAGAAAGTGATGGAGAACATGATTATGGTAATGGTGAAACATTTGATGCAATTGCAATTATCAATTATTTGAAAAATATGTATCCTGATTTGGCTGATAATTTATTGCTTGGTGGTTTTTCATTCGGTGCTTATGTTAGTTGTAAAGTTGTACAATCAGTTAAAGTACAGAATTTATTACTAATTGGAGCTGCGGTTGCTAAATATAAGGAAATTGCTCCATTTGTACCAGATGGAATACAAACCTTATTTATTCATGGTGCAGATGATGAAGTAATACCGTTACAACAGGCATTAGATTGGTGTGGTAAGCAAAACTTAAATTTAATAGTCGTACCACAAGCAACACATTTTTTTCATGGAAAACTTCATGCTTTATCTGATGCAATTAATAGATTTTTATAGGTTTATAAAAAATTAAATATTAATTTCCGGCAGACTTTGTTCAACAGGATAATTCATGCACCAATGTAAAAAACAAAAAATATTCCGCATTATTCTCGGTACGCTGTTGGTACCCTTGATTGGTGATATATGTATTTTATGGTTTTTTACTGAAAATATTTTATTTTTTATCAAAAGGTTAGATATGTTTTTCCTATCTTTTTTAGTCGCTTTATTATGCGTTGGCGTTTTCACGCTAATGGTGCGTTGGTTAATTGAGTTTTACATTCAATCGCTTGTCGCACGATTGGCAATTGCCTGTTTATTTGGCTTATTATTAGCGTTGCTACTTACCAAACTCATGCCAATTGGCGTATGGTTTGCCGCATCATTAATTGCCACAATCGCTACAGAATTGATTGTAGCATTGCATTGGCGTTTTCATGTTGCTTGAAAATTAAATTATAGAGACTTACAAATGACGAATTTTGCAGAAGTCTCAAATATTATTTTCCGGCAGACTTGAATTACATAGTCTGCCGGAAAAAATTATAAGAAAAAACAATATACATCACGAAGATGTGCCGGTTTGTTTATTTTTCCAGTTTTGCAAGCAATCGTTATTTCGCTGTTGCAAACCTTTTTCACCACCTAATTTTTGTAAACGCACTTCTTCTGTTCCTTTGATAAAAGCTTTCATTTCTTCATCGCTTAATTGATGCAAAGACTCACCCAAAGTGCATTGGCAATAGTATTCCGGCAGACCTTTACGCATATTATCGTCAATGCCATATTTGGCTAAATCAAGATTCCAAGCTTTGGAAAAGGGAACATTTTTAGCACAGTCATCAACGGTATGTGCAATCAATTGAGCTTTATTTAACACGCATTGTGTAAGAAGCCCAATTGACAGCACAATAGCCGCTATCAACCATAACCACATGCGGATAATAGTATTTCTTTTTAATGCCATTGTTTAAAACACGTTAGTTAGTGTGGAAAGATTCCATGCGAATCATTACAACAGGTTTGGATACTTGTGGTAATTTTTCGATGGCACAAATAGCATTTTTAATATGTTTTTCACGGGTACTATGTGTCAGAATAACTATTTCTGCACTATCTTCTCTTTTCCAAACACCTTTTTGAATTAAAGCTTCAATGGAAATTCCTTCTTCTGCCAAAATACGCGTAATATTTGCTAATACACCACTCTCATCAACAGCACCAACACGCAAATAATAGCTACTGGTAATTTCATCCATTGGCAAAATGGGAAGATTTTGTACTTTTGATGGTTGGAATGCTAAATGAGGTACACGTCCTGTGGCATCAGAAGTAATCATACGAGATAAATCAACAATATCTGCAACCACCGCACTTGCCGTTGCCAACTCACCAGCACCAGCACCATAATGCAAAGTAGAACCAACCGTATCCGCATGCACCCATACAGCATTCATTACCCCATTAACATTAGCTAACAGACGTTTTTCTGGAATTAGAGTAGGATGAACTCGCAATTCAATTCCATTGGCAGTGCGGCGAGTAATTCCTAATAATTTTAAGCGATAGCCTAATTCTTCTGCATACTGAATATCTTTGCTATCTAATTTGCTAATGCCTTCCAAATAGCAATTATTGAAACTTAACGGAATGCCAAATGCCAATGATGCCATAATGGTGATTTTATGTCCGGCATCATGTCCTTCAATATCAAAAGTAGGGTCTGCTTCGGCGTATCCCAAGCGTTGGGCTTCTGCTAACACTGCCGGAAAAGGACTACCTTTTTCACGCATTTCACTCAAAATAAAATTACTTGTACCATTGATAATGCCGGCAATCCATTCAATGCGATTGGCTGATAAACCTTCACGTAATACTTTGATAATCGGAATACCACCTGCCACAGCTGCTTCAAACATTACCATTACATCTTTTTCTTCGGCAGCGGCAAAAATTTCGTTACCGTATTCTGCTAAAAGTTTTTTATTGGCAGTTACAACGTGTTTGCCATTTTCAATTGCTTTTAAGATTAAATCTTTGGCAATAGTGCTACCACCGATTAATTCCACCACAATATCAACATCAGGGTGAGTAACAACTGCAAAAGCATCGTCAGTCAAAACAGTTTCAGGCAAAAACATCTCGGCAGTATCTAAATCTTGTCTTTTATCTGCTGCCATAAACAGGCGAATTTGTCGTCCGCAACGGCGTTCAATTTCAGCCGCATTACGTTTTAAAACTTTGGCAGTGCCACCGCCAACTGTGCCTAAACCTAAAATACCGATATTGATGGGTTTCATACGTCTTTTTTCCTCGATGAATTTTAATTACATAAAGTGCAAGATTATATACGTATAATAGCCAATATAACAAAAAAACGATTATGTTAATTTACAAAGAAATTTCCGCAACTAAAAAGTTTTTATCATGAAATTATTTTTATTAGGATTATATCTACTGCCATTTGTAGCTTGGGCTCAAACGCAATGTTTTGTAGTAAAAGTTTCTGATGGGGACAGTTTTTCTTGTCGTTTAGATAACCACAAAATTATTCAAGTCAGATTAGCTGAAATAGATGCACCGGAGAATGGACAAGCGTATAGCAATCTGGCACGTAAAAAACTCAATAGCTTAATTTATAAAAAAAACGTGTATCTATACGGTGAAAGTAAAGATAAATACAACAGAAGATTAGCAACAGTATTTTTACCATCATCAAATAGCCTTTCCGGCAGACTTAATATAAACCTTACCATGATTGAAAGCGGATTCGCATGGCATTACAAACGTTATTCCAATAATCCACAATATGCAGCTGCACAAACACAGGCACAAAAACAAAAATTAGGACTATGGGCAGATAATGGCAAAATAATAAAACCAGAAGAATGGCGACACCGATAATTGTGGATTTAACTAATAGAAACTCCTGCAAAACTGGTAGATGTGAGCATAGTTCAAAGTTATAGTAGCACAGCAAAACGAAGACATAACAAATAGAAAGGCTACGTTTTGCGAGCAACGCATAACAAAGAAATATGCCGCAGATGCCAGTTTTGCAGAAGTTTCTAATATCTCTTGCAGTAAATCATAAAAAAGTATTCTAATACAACCTTTGTGAGAAACAACAAAGGGTAAAACACTATGAATAATATCCAACAAGCACGTCAATTAGGGCAACAAATCTGGTTAGATAGTCTATCACGTTCGATGATTATTCAAGGACAGTTGGGCGATAAAATTAGACAAGGTATCAGCGGAATTACTACTAATCCTGCAATTTTCCTAAATGCAATTAAAACCGACCCATCGTATCAAGAGAATATTCGTCAATTAAAACAACAAGGCAAAACTGCCAAAGAAATTTATGAAGAACTTGCTACTACCGATGTAAAAGCTGCATGTGATATTTTTTTAATGGAATATCAATATAGCAATGGCAATGCTGGTTTTGTGAGTATTGAAGTAGACCCTGCTTTGGCAAATGATACTGACGCAACAGTTGCAGAAGCATTGCGTTTGAATAAAGAAATTGCACGTCCTAATGTAATGATTAAAATTCCTGCTACCTCTGCCGGAATTGAAGCTATAAAAATTTTAGCAAATCAATGTAATATCAATGCTACGCTAATTTTTTCATACGATACAGTAGAAAAAATCGAACAAGCTTTTTATGCAGGATTACCAAGTCAAAAAAATCGCATTGTAGCCAGCGTCTTTTTATCTCGCATTGATACTGCTATTGATTCCATACTACCTTTAGAATTACAAGGTAAAACCGCTTTATCAATGGCAAAATCTATATATGACAAAATGCAACGTCATGTTATTCCACAAAATGTTATAGATAATTGGTGCATCGCTGATAATGAACATGACATTACTAATGAAGAACATCATCATGAACATCATTGTTGTGGCGAGTGTGATGACCATGAACACCATTGTTGTGGCGAATGCGATGACCATGAACATCATTGCTGTGGCGAATGCGATGACCATGAACATCATTGCTGTGGCAAATGTGATGACCATGAACACCATTGTTGTGGCGAATGCGATGAAGATGAATATCAACAATATCGTCAAGCAGCACAACGTTTGCCAGATTCACCATTATTCACACTTTTATGGGCATCAACTGCAACTAAAAATCCCAACTATTCCGATACCTTGTATATTGACAATCTTATTGGAAAAAATACTATCAATACCTTGCCACAAAAAGCTCTTGATGCTTTTATCGAACATGGAAATGTGCAAACAATAAATTGCGATAACGCCAATGATATTTTGGATAAAATTTTTCAATATGCTGATATACAAGCAATAGCAGATGAATTACAAGCCAAAGGCTTACAGCAATTTCAAGAAGCTTTTGCCGAAATTCTGGCATTTATTGATAGTTTTGAATAAAAATATATAGTCAATTCTGACCCAAAACAAACAAGGCAATGAGTCGCAAACAGTATAAATACTGCAAGGCTAAACAACGTTGTATGATTTGAGTATAAATTGACTATAAAAACAAAATATAAAAATTTTTCCGGCAGACCTCAAACATTAAGAAGTCTGAAACCTTTGCAAAACTGGCATCTGTGGAACATTTCGTATGTTTGCGTTGCTCGCAAACAAAGCCTAACTACTTGTTATGTATTCGTTTGCTGTGCTACTACCAACTTTGAAATATGCTCACATCTACTAATTTTGCAAAGGTTTTAGTCTGCCGGAAAAAAATTGAAACAATAGTTTTAACTAAATCAACACATCTTTATTATAACCATCACCAGCATTGGCACGAATTTCATCTAATGCCTGATTAAGGTGTAGCAATAAAGTATCGCTAATAACGCTTTCCAATTCCCTTGGTAATTCATGTTGCAACTCTTGCACTAATGCTGATACATGACGTTGAATCGATGTTTTAACAATTCCTGTTACTGCGTCATTCAGATGCGGTAACAATTTTTCCATCAACTGTTGCAACAAAATATTTTCATTAACAGAAACCGTTGCCGAATACGAATTATTTTCAAGACTATGTTTTTCTTGATGCAGCTGCTCATTAACAACTGGAATTTCTTTTAATTCAAATTGTTGGAATGATAAACCTGATGACAAATCAAGCTGATTAGCAAAATTATTCAATTTAGCACTCTCCTCAACATGGTCATGATGATGATATGCAGTACCCTGCATATCGTTATCTTTATATGCCCTACTACCAACAAATTTATTTACATTACTATTAGCTTTATCATTTTCCGGCAGATAATTCGATTCAGATGCAAATAACGATGAGGCACTTCGCTGTTGTTTGCGTGCAGACATAGTTCTTGGCTGCATATTCATCTTTCTGCGTTTTGCTCCTTTAAAAAGAGAACCGCTTTTTGAGTTTTCTACTGAATTGTTTGTAACTTTTACATTCTCACGATGAGTATTGATACTATTAGTTTTCATAGTGCTATCTGTACTGCTCCCCTTTACACCATTAATATTTTTATTAGTATTCACCGTATTAATATGTGGTGATAATGGTGGTGGTGGCATATTGCGTAAAGAAGGTGTAACACGTGCAGAAGAAAAAGTCGTGCTCACAGATAGCATTTCATCATCTTCTTCATCAAAATCAAGCGAACTATTTTTTCCATTAGAATTATGACTATTTTGAACAGAATGGTTATGATTAAGTGAAGTATCAGTAGAAGAATGTTGGTGTTTTCTTTGCCATTGCGATAGATATTTTTGATAAATCAAACCATTAGTTGGCTGTTCATCTGCTACATTTGGAATATTTAATTCCGATAATTCATGAATATCAGATTCATGATCATTGGATAAATCTTCCCCTTGATGCAATCTGTTACGACGCAAAGTTTGCAGATTCTGCATCCAAGAAGGTTCTTCCATGTGTTGTTGATCTTTTTTATTAACCATCGCAATTCTCATACTTCTTTAACAATGGATATTAATGTGTTCCCTGCATTTATATAAGATAGTGAAAACATACACAACATATTGAATTTAATTTATATTTAAATCATAAAAATACATTAAATCCAAGCATATTTTTCCAATCATTCACTCTTGTAAATGATACCGATTGTTTATTGGAAATACAAGTATTAAACCAATTTTAAGCATCATTAAAAACTCATTATTTTTAATATAACTATATGTTATATAATATTTTATTATGTCTGCCGGAAACTTAATATCGCTAAAAAGCATAACTAATTTCCATCACATTATTCATAACTCTAATAATAATTTTAGGTTATAATTCACCCCTTTTATCTGTCGTAATTTTTCCGGCAGACTACTTAACTATTTGTTATTAATAAACTTAAATTTATCCAAATGACTTCCATTCTTAACAATATCCAAAAACGCCGCACTTTTGCGATTATTTCTCACCCTGATGCGGGCAAGACCACGCTCACTGAAAAACTGTTACTGTTTTCAGGAGCCATTTTGAGTGCGGGCACGGTTAAGGGCAAGAAAACTGGCAAATTTGCCACCAGCGACTGGATGGAAATTGAAAAGCAACGCGGCATTTCGGTTGCATCTTCGGTTATGCAGTTTGAATATCAAAATCATACGGTTAATTTGCTTGACACACCAGGACACCAAGATTTTTCCGAAGACACTTACCGAGTTTTAACGGCGGTTGATAGTGCGTTAATGGTGATTGACGCAGCCAAAGGCGTGGAAGAGCAAACCATTAAATTGCTGAATGTCTGCCGCTTACGCAACACGCCGATTATCTCGTTTATGAATAAATATGACCGTGAAGTGCGTGATTCTTTGGAACTTTTAGACGAAGTCGAAAGCATTTTGAAAATTCGTTGTTCGCCAATCACTTGGCCAATCGGTATGGGCAAGGCGTTTCGCGGCGTGTATCATCTTTTGAATGATGAAATTTATTTATTTGACGCAGGCGGCGAAAAATTACCGAATGAATTTGAAATTATTAAAGGTTTGGACAACCCTCGCCTTGATGAGTTATTTCCATTAGAAATCAATCAGTTGCGTTCAGAAATTGAATTAGTACAAGCCGCGTCTAATCCGTTTGATTTGGACGAATTTCTTTCAGGCGAACTCACACCAGTGTTTTTTGGTTCGGCGATTAACAATTTTGGTATTCAAGAAATTTTAAATGCGATGATAGACTGGTCGCCAGCACCGCAACCACGAGATGCGAGCGTGCGAATTGTAAATCCTGATGAAGAAAAATTTTCGGGTTTTGTGTTTAAAATTCAAGCGAATATGGATCCCAAACACCGCGATCGCATTGCCTTTTTGCGTGTGTGTTCGGGCAAATTTGAACGCTCAATGAAAGTCAAACATTTGCGGCTTAATCGTGAAATGGCTGCTAATGCGGCGGTAACTTTTATGTCGCACGAACGCGAATTAGCGGAAATTGCCTACGCTGGCGACATTATCGGCTTGCCCAATCACGGCAACATTCAAATCGGCGATAGTTTCAGCGAGGGTGAAATGCTGCAATTTACAGGCATTCCGTTTTTTGCTCCTGAATTATTCCGTGCGGTGCGAATTAAAAATCCGTTAAAACTCAAACAGTTACAAAAAGGTTTGCAACAATTAGGCGAAGAAGGTGCGGTGCAGGTTTTCCGCCCCCATTCAGGTGCAGACTTAATTTTGGGAGCGGTCGGCGTATTGCAATTTGAAGT
>JAFZMY010000112.1 GCA_017553165.1 Neisseriaceae bacterium | reverse complement strand
TCTATCATTCGAGAAGACAGCACAAACGCCACTTTGGCAAACACATCTTCGCTTTGCAATTTTACGCCACGCGGCAATAAATTATGGTGCTGAATAAAACGAGAAACGGCGGTAAAAACCGCTTGTTTTAAGCCTGATTCGTGCGTGCCGCCTGACGGCGTGGGAATGAGATTAACATAACTCTCACTATTCGCAACCCCTTCTTCAATCCACGACAACGCTGCCGCCGCCCCTTCGCCTATGGCAAAGTCTTCGGTTTCTTCGTCTAAATAGCGTTCAACCGTCATTGTGGGGACAGCAGGAATATTGTCCGCAATTAAGTCGTTTAAATAATCGGTCAAACCATTTGGATAATGCCATTCTTTTATTGCAATTTCGCCGTTAATATGTTGTTTTAATTTAACTTTTACACCTGATAACAACACCGCTTTGGCACGCATAATGCGTTCTAATTCCACGAGCGACACATTGGGATTATCAAAATATTTGCCGTCTGCCCACACTTTAACCGCTGTGCCAGTGTCTTTTAGACTGCATGTGCCGATTTCACGCAAAGGCTCAACCACTTCGCCACCGTTTGCAAAGGCAATCGCAAAAATTTTGCCCTCTCGTTTGACTTTCACTTCCAAGCGGCGTGATAAGGCATTTGTAACCGACACGCCCACGCCATGTAAGCCGCCAGAAAAGGCGTAAGCACCGCCGTCTTTTTTATTAAACTTTCCACCTGCGTGTAATTGTGTGAAAACTAACTCAACCACGCTAACTTGTTCAGTAGCATGTAAGCCCGTAGGAATACCGCGTCCATTATCGGACACTTCAATTGCCCCATCAGGATAGATTTCTACGACAATTTGTGTAGCGAAGCCACCCAAGGCTTCATCAGCAGCATTGTCGATAACTTCTTGAATAATATGGGTAGGATTTTCCGTTCGCGTGTACATGCCTGGACGCTCACGCACAGGCTCTAAACCTTTGAGTACTGTGATACTGGATTCATCGTAGTTTTGAGTCATTTGTGTATTGCTATGTGCTATAAAAGGGTTTCTATATTTAGATTGGCTGATTCTATCATTTTTCTGGAAGACTTTTTATTTATATAAAAAAATGGTTTATCACACTTAATTATTTTTAGTCTGCCAGAAAGTGATATGGCAGGTGTAAAGCTTGCCATATTAAATGTTCCATTATCCAATAGAAGACTCCTGCAAAAACCTATTTTTCTATTAGTTATAAGTCTGCCGGAAAGATGATAGAATCCACTTTTTTCCGGCAGTGTATTAAATAAAAATAGGTATTAAAAATTATGCGTGAATCACAAAAGGCAATTGGAGTATTTGATTCAGGAGTAGGTGGGCTAACCGTTGTTCGTGCCCTGATGGAACGTTTGCCACATGAAAATATTGTATATTTTGGCGATACTGCACGAGTGCCATACGGTACAAAATCTCGTAATACCATTGAACAATTTAGTGAGCAAATTGTTCGCTTTTTATTGGAACAAAATATTAAAGTTTTAGTGATTGCCTGTAATACCATTGCCGCTGTTGCTGAACAAAAAGTACGCCGCCTAACTGGTGCAATGCCGGTTTTTGATGTTATTAATGCTGGTGCAGATGCAGCAGTTGCGGCTACTTTAACTGGAAAAATTGGGGTGATTGCGACTACAACCACAGTTAATAGTAATGCTTATGCCAGAGCGATTGCGGCACGACGTGAAGATTGTCATGTATTTTCGCAAGCTTGCCCATTATTAGTACCGCTGATTGAAGAAGGTTGGTTGGATAATGAAGTTACGCGTTTGACGGTGCGTGAGTATTTGTCTGCTTTTTCATCAAAACAAATTGATACTTTGGTTTTGGGTTGTACCCATTATCCTTTGATTAAGCCTTTGTTATCAGATGAAATTTGTGGAGTTACTTTGGTTGATTCTGCAATTACCACCGCTGATGCTGTTGCCAATGAATTAAAAAAATTAGATTTACTCAACGAAAATCAAGATACTCCTGATTATCGCTTTTTTGTATCGGATATTCCTTTGCGTTTTCGCTCGATTGGTGAGAGTTTTCTTAATCGTCCTTTGGATCAATTGGAAATTGTGTCGTTAGGGTAGTTTTCCGGCAGACTTTATAATTTATCCAATCAACTATCAAAAAACTCTTTAATAGCGATTGTTGTCATATAGCAAAATTGTTGCTTTTTTGCTAACAGATTCATATATATATATATATCAAAGACTTACGTTAAATCATATAGCTTTCACGCCATCTAATATTTCAGAAATTTACTAAAATTATTTGTCAACAAAAATACATAGCAAGACAATTTGAAATGACACTTTTTGTTTAACAAACCTTCTATGGAGGCTCATTATGAAAAGCAAACTTCTTGCATTAACCGTAGCATCAATTTTTGCCTTAACCGCATGTGGTGGGGGTTCTGATGATGGTGGCACCAAACAACCAGTAAATGATACTACTGCCGAAGACGCACAAAAGGCAGAAGAAGCGAAAAAAGCCGAAGAAGCGAAAAAAGCCGAAGAAGCGAAAAAAGCCGAAGAAGCTAAAAAGGCAGAGGAAGAAGCTAAAAAGGCAGAAGAAGAAGCCAAAAAGGCAGAAGAAGAAGCCAAAAAGGCAGAGGAAGAAGCTAAAAAAGCCGAAGCACCTTTCAAATTAGAAAGACAAGCGGTTGTTTTGGAAGTTACAGATAAATCAGCCAAAGTTGTAGGCACTCGTGCAGCTAATGACGGCGACAACTATAATAAAATTTCGGTTACCAGTGGCAAAGTTGAAAAAACAATAACTTTGGAACCTAACGAATTGTATTATAAAACGGTTAATATGGGAGGAACATTAAAGCGTGTGAGAACACATGATTTCTTCGGTAAAGCCAAAGAAGTTGATGGCATAAAATACGCAATTGCTCCATACTATGATTCAAGTAGAAAAGCTGCTTATGCTAACTACGGTTGGTATTCATCAGATGTTGATGGCAAGAAAGAAACCGTTTTATTCTATCAAGGTGTGCCAACCGAAGTTGATAATATGCCAACAACTGGCACAGCTGAATATAAAGGCTATGCTTTTGCTATAAGTAGTGGTGGTGGTAATGGGGTATATAGTGAAGCATATGGAGACTCTTCATTTACTGCTGATTTCGCTAAGAAAACCTTAAAAGGCAGACTTGAAAATTGGCAAACAGCTGATGAAAAAGAAAGTAGTTTGACTACAATTGTATTTGATATTGACGCAAAAATTAAAGGCAATACTTTCCGTCAAGATAAAAATCAGACAGGTTTTGCATCAAGTTATGATAAGAAATCGGGAGAATATGTTATATATGGAGGACAGGTGGAAGGTAAATTCTATGGTAAAGATGCTGCTAATTTAGCAGGTTCTTTCGATTTTTCAGGAAATACATTAATACAAGGCGTGTTTGGCGGTAAGAAGCAATAAATAATTTGCCTAATCTATAACACCTTGTAATTTACGCTTTATAACCCAATAGAAAATCCCATGTTTAACTGAAAACATGGGATTTTTATTTGGGGAAACTCCTGCAAAACCTAATTTTTGAAAAAGAAACGCCGTAGGGTGGGCATCCTTGTCCACCAAAACGGCGGCAATCGTTAATTGTTTGTATTTTCAATAAGAAACTCCTGCAAAACCTAATTTTTGAAAAAGAAACGCCGTAGGGTGGGCATTCCTGCCCACCAAAACGCCAACAATCGTTAATTGTTTGTATTTCCAATAACTTTTTATTCACTCATGCCGGACGATTGAAGGGCAAAAGCCATGTCTACAACGTTACCTTTTATAAAATTAGGTTTTGCAATGGTTTTATACTATTTCCGGCAGACTATTTTCCGGCAGACTTCTTATTATTTTTTTTCGTTTTATTTTTAGTGCGTTGTGGATTAATTTTATTAGTTGCCTTTTTGTCTATAACGCAATGTTTGAATAACACTTTATCTACCACCGTATGTTTACCATTGATGGTGTCATTTGTTTTTTCGGTAAGCATATTGGCTTTGGTACGTTCAAGATTAGCAGGTGTTGCAGATTCTGTAATCCAAGTAAATCGATTGTTATCACCGCCGATAAAGGTGTTGTTTTGGGTGATATTTTTATTACGTATTAGTATTGGTGTGGTTTTATTTTTTGTTCTAATTTGAGCAGCGACAATTTCTTCTTCGGAAATTGCGTAAGTTACCAAAATTTTTTGACTATTACTTTGAGAGTCGCATTGATAAACAACTTCTTGAATAGTATCGAATTGTACTGATGGTTTTGGTGGCTGTGTTTGTTTAGTTGCACAAGCAGATAAAATTATTGTTAGAAATGTAAATGCTAAATATTTTTTCATTTTAATTTTCCTTGCTTGAAATAAAATGCACCACCTTTGATTAAAATTAAGTGGTGCATTTTTACTTAAAATAATTAAAGTCTGCCGGAATTAGAACACAAAAGCACTCTGACGCAGAGTTTGCAAATCTTCCACCAAATTTGGAATATTGGTATCAAATAATACTTTGCGAGAGAAGTTATCGTCTTTTTCTCTGGTAAATAAAATTGCACGTTTTACCGGAGATTCACCAATTACAGTTACTAAACGTCCGCCAACTGACAGAATATTACGCAAAACATCTGGAACTTGATGAATAGCTGCACCAACATAAATGGCTTGATAGGTTTCACCTTTATATGAAGCATCATCGAAACCGTCTTGTACTCTACACGTAACATTATCAATGCCAACGCGTTTTAGATTTTGCACGGCACGTTCTGATTGTTCTGCGTCAATATCTACTGTGGTTACATGACGTGCCATTTTTGCCATGATGGCAGCGGCGAAACCAGAACCTGTGCCAATTTCCAAAACATTATCGGTTTCTTGTAAGTCTAATGCTTGGATTAAACGTGCAACGATTTTAGGCTCTAACATCAAAGAGCGATTAGGCAATGTAAGATGAATATCTGCGTATGCGTAGCTTTTTTGCGATTCACTAACAAATTCTTCGCGAGGCACTTCGCCTAAGACATCTAATAGTTTGAAGTCTAAAACGTCCCAAGGACGAATTTGTTGTTCTACCATATTGTAGCGTGCACGTTCAAAATCCATGTTTTACTCCATTTGGTTTGTGCTTGAATTTATATTTCATCGAATTTAAATCAAAGTAGGCGATTATCCCATATTTTGACTTGGATATAAACTGCTATTAATGTCCTGCCTTTCAAAAATATTATTTTTAAGCCAATGTTTTAGGTAAAATAAGCAACTTATATTTTGATTATACTTTCCGGCAGACTTTAATATTTTGATAATAAAGGTTTTTTGATATGATTACTACCCAAGAAGCACTAAATCGTTTAATTGACGGTAATGAGATTTTTTCTGATGAGATGACTTATCTAATGCGACAAATTATGGAAGGTAAATTGCCATCAGAAGTGATAGCAGCCTTGTTAATTGGCTTACGCATTAAGGTGGAAAGTGTTTCCGAAATTACGGCAGCAGTGCGAGTGATGCGTGAATTTATGTTGAAAGTTCCGCTTGATGATGATGAAAAACAGCAAGTAGTCGATGTGGTTGGTACAGGTGGCGATGGGGCTAAAACATTCAATATTTCCACAACTTCTATGTTTGTAGCCGCTGCAGCAGGAGCAAAAGTGGCTAAACACGGTGGCAGAAGTGTTTCTTCTAATAGCGGTGCTGGTGATGTGATGGAACAAATGGGAGTTCCGCTTAATTTGTCGCCAGAACAAACTGCAAAATGTATTCGCAATACCAATATAGGTTTTATGTTTGCTCCCAATCATCACCCAGCAATGAAATATGTTGCACCAGTACGGCGTGCGTTAGGAGTGCGTACCATGTTTAATATTTTAG
This sequence comes from Neisseriaceae bacterium, assembly GCA_017553165.1. Classification (GTDB taxonomy): domain Bacteria; phylum Pseudomonadota; class Gammaproteobacteria; order Burkholderiales; family Neisseriaceae; genus RGIG9985. The sequence continues at coordinate 5,521 of JAFZMY010000112.1, read as the reverse complement.
GTCCGCTAACTAATCCTGCTGATGCGGCTAATCAAGTTTTAGGTGTGTTCCACCCTGATTTACTTGGTATTTGTTCGCATGTATTGCGTCATTTAGGATTAAAACATGTATTGGTAGTGAATGGCAAAGATGGTTTGGACGAAATTTCCATTGCAGCACCTACACGTATTTGCGAATTAAAAGATGGCGTGATTTCTAATTATGAAATTTGCCCAGAAGATTTTGGTCTGAAACGAGTAGAAAGTCTGAAAGATTTACGTGTGGATAATGCCGAAGAGTCTTTATCCAAAATGAATGCGGTTTTATCCGGTGAAAAAGGTGCGTGTCGCAATGTAGTCTTGCTAAATAGTGCTGCTACTTTATATTGCGGTGGAATTGTTGATAGTTTATCCGATGGCGTGAAATTAGCTATGCAAACCATAGACAGCGGCAAAGCACGTGCTAAACAGGAAGAGTTTATCCAATTTTCAAGTTCATGTTAATTAAATTAAATTTTTTCCAGCAGAGACTCATGCAAAACCCGTCATTGATGAATTTTTCGAAGAAAAATGAAGAATATAATTACTTGTTTAATAAATAGATTTTTAGCTTTGCTGAAACCTCGTTTTGGCTTTGCCTAAACTTCGGTTTGTTTGCTACGCAAACCTTTTATTGACTTTGTCAATAAAGATTTCACCTATCGGTGAAATAAACCTTGCTTTCGCTTCGCTCAAAATGACAAATGGTAAAAACAGGGTTTTGCAGGAGTCTCTGGTAGTGTTTATAATAAAAGTCTGCCGGAAAAGATTTTTTATATTTAATATTAAATAGATATGTCTAATATTATCCGATTTGTTTTTTATCTTTTAGGACGCTTGCCCTTGCCGATATTAAACCGTTTAGGTTTTATATTAGGGACAATTGCTTATCTTTCAGCCCCTAAATTACGGCAACGCATTGTTACTCATTTACAATTGGCGAATTTACCACATGACAATAAAACAGTTAGAAAAGTAGCAAGCGAAGCATTTTGTAGCGGTTTGGAATTAACCATTGCATGGACTCGTTCGCCTGAATATATTGTTTCACTGTTTCGTGAAGTTTCAGGTTGGGAATATATAGAAGATGCAATCGCACGCAAACAAGGACTATTATTAATCACACCGCATATTGGCAGTTACGATTTAGCCGGACGTATGATTTCTGAAAATTTGCCTTTTGATTTAACTGCCATGTATCGTCCGCCTAAAAAGCAATATTTAGAACCAATTATGACTGCCGGAAGAGAAAGAGGCAAAGGACATGCAGCACCGGCAAATGCAAGTGGAGTGCGACAAGTAGTACGTGCTTTGAAAAAACAAGAAGCCGTGATTATTCTGCCAGACCAAGTACCACAAGCAGGCGAGGGGGTGTGGGTAAATTTTTTCGATAAAAAAGCTTATACCATGACTTTGGCTGCCAGATTAGCAGTGATGGATAATGTTGTTCCGTTGATATTTTGCGGAGAACGCCTGCCACATGGCAAAGGTTTTCATTTACATATTGTTCCATTTTCCGGCAGACTTAATGAAGATAAAGAATATAATGCACAATTAATTAATCATAATGTTGAAGAATTAATTAAACGTTTTCCAACGCAATATTTATTTAGTTACAATCGTTATAAAATTCCAGCAGGAGTTAATCCTCCCCAATAAACTCATGATTTAGAATACTATATGCTAACTGAATTAGAAAAAGAGGCAATTCGTGTCCTCTATCGCAATTTATCTGAAAATTTAGAAGGTTTCAGACCGCGTCGCTCTCAACGTGAAATGTTGGCAGCGGTTGCACAAACATTTGCACGTAGTCTTGAAATTGAAAATGATATTGCCCCCAATCGCAATGGCGAAAGTATTTCTCTAATTGAAGGACCAACCGGAGTTGGAAAAAGTTTAGCATATCTACTTTCCGGCAGTGTATTAGCACAATCACGTAATAAAAAATTAGTAGTATCAAGTGCAACAGTAGCCCTGCAAGAACAATTAGTTTATCGAGATCTACCATTTTTAGCAGAAAATAGTGGTTTAGAAATAACTTTTGCTTTGGCAAAAGGTAGAGGTCGCTATTTATGCCCATATCGTCTGTATCAAATTACGCAAAATATGGTACAAGGAGAATTAGGTTTTGATTATCAAATGCTTATGAAACGTAAACTTGATAATGACGACCGTAAAACTATTCATAAAATTGCAGAAGAATTTGCCGAACGCCGTTTTGACGGAGACCGTGATAATTGGAAAGGCGGAATGTTATCTGATGATTTATGGATACGCATTAATAATGATAGACATAGTTGCCTAAAAAATGTCTGTCCTAATCGCTCGGAATGCCCATTCTTTTTATTTAGAGATGCAATCGAAAATGTAGATATTATTGTTGCCAATCATGATTTACTATTATCAGATATTGCAATGGGTGGCGGAGTTATCTTGCCAGCACCTGAAAATTGTTTTTACTGTATTGACGAAGCACATCATTTGCCAGATAAAGCAATTTCACAATTTGCATGTGAGCATAGTCTTAATGATGCCAGAGTGTTTTTAGAACGTTTTCCACAAGTTAGCGATAAAGTTGCCCAATTAACAGGTAAAGTAGAAATTGCCAACCTTGCCGATGAAACTGCCGGAAACTTATTACAACATTTACGCAGTTGGGAAACTATTCTTGGGCAAAGTGATTGTTTTCCACCATCTGCGTATGGAGATAGCATTTGGTTGTGGCAAAATGGAGAGTGTCCAAATAATTTGCGAGAACAAGTAGCAAATACTGCAAAATCAGCGGCAGCATTTAATCATCAAGTAAATCAATTAACTGAAATTTTATCACAAGCACGTCGTGATAAAAATAACAATTCAAGCTTAATTGACCAATTAAGTGCAGAATTTGGTATAGTATCAATGCGTAGTGAAAATATAATGTCGGTTTGGGACTTACTAAATAGTGAAACCGAACCTAATATACCACCTTTGGCAAAATGGCTAACTCATATTCAATCTGATAATAAAAGAGATTATATATTTAACGCTTCTTTGGTATCAGCATCAAGTCAACTAATTGATAAATTATGGAAAAAAGCAGCAGGAGCAGTATTAACTTCTGCCACATTACGTGCAGTAGGCAGTTTTAATATGATATTAGAACAAACCGGATTAAATACACTGCCGGAAACAAAAACTGTTGCATTAGATAGCCCATTTAATTTTGCTAAACAAGCTGAACTTTATATTCCACCGCTTAAAGCAAATCCCAAAGATAGTGAAGCACATACCCAAGAAATTATTAATTGGTTGCCAAAATTAATTGATGAAAAACATGCGGTGGGAACATTAGTATTGTTTTCATCACGCAAACAAATGGAAGAAGTAGCATTAAAACTGCCGGAAAACTATCAAACATATCTTTTAATTCAAGGAGACCGCTCCAAGCAACAATTAATTAAAGAACATAATTTAGCTATATCAGAAGGACGTGCCAGTATTATTTTTGGATTAGATAGTTTTGCCGAAGGTTTAGACTTACCAGGTGAAGCATGTGTTCATGTGATTATTGCCAAATTACCATTTGCTATGCCAGACGACCCTGTAGATAAAACATTAAGTGAATGGATTAAACAACAAGGTGGCAATCCATTTATGCAGCTATCAATTCCGGTAGCCTCCATTAAACTTACTCAAGCAGTAGGAAGATTAATCCGTACCGAAAATGATTACGGAAGAGTAACTATTTTAGATACACGTATTATAACTGCACGATATGGAAAAAATTTGCTTGACGCATTACCTGCATTTAGAAGAATTTAAATTGGAAAGAAATCATGAAATTAGAATATTCACAGCAGAGTAGGCAAAAAGATGTATATGATTCTTTATTAAGCCAATGGAAAGAATGGCAAAGATTAACACTTTCATTACAAAAACAATTACCAGCAAACTTATCATCACATTATAAAGTTGTATGCGTACAAAATGATGAATTAGTAATATATGCTAATAATAGCGTAGTTGCCAATCGTCTAAAAATGTTATTACCAAATGTATTACATAATTGGCAAGATTGTCCAGATAATGTAAATAAGTTTTGTGTGAAATTAGATCCGCCACAAGAAAGAACAACTACTAATAGTCTTTATTTAAGTGAAGATGCAAGAATGGAATTATCTAAAACAGCACAAAAACTATCACATCATAAAGAATTATCTTGTGCTTTACAAAAGCTTGCTATCACAGGCTAATAGTTTCAGATGTAAAACGTGCTAATGTAAAATGACTATTACCACTTTTTCCTTGTTTTATAGAGATTAAATTATTAGGTAATTCAATATGAGAAGCTGCTTCAATATAAATTTCTGCATCATTATTTAAATGGTTAGTAAGTAATTTCCATAATTCATTCCACTTATTCCAAGCGTATGGTGGGTCAAGTAAAACAATATCAAATTTATTATTATTATTTTGCAAATAATCAAAAGCATCTATACAAAAAGCATCAAGATTATTAAGTTTTAATTCTTTGATATTATTTTGAATATAAGTAAGAGCTTTTCTATTTTTTTCTATTAAAACCACATGTTTTGCATAACGTGAAGCAGCTTCAAAACCCATAACCCCACTGCCGGAAAATAAATCTAATACAGATTTACCATATAAATTTTGCCCTAACCAATTAAATAGTTTTTCTCTAACCATATCAGCAGTTGGTCTTAATCCATCAATATCTGGAAAAGTAATAATTCGAGATTTACATTCTCCACCAATAATGCGAACACGATTACGATGATTAGGATTTTTATACATGGAATAAACTCTTTCTTAAATTTTTTATAATTTAATAACAACTCATTAAACCTTTGCAAAATTGACATCTGTGGCATATTTGAAGCCTTGTGTAGCTACTCTTTTGCAGAGATTGTGAAACTTTGCTTGGTTTGACAAATTTCAATTATAATGAATTTTTGTAAATAAAGAGACCACTGTAAAACTATATGATAGTAGATTTATGCTCAAAGCCACCAAGCCTGTTTGACGCAGACAGTATAAACAATACGGCAAGGGAACTTTAGGCTGGTGAATTTTGCTATCAATCTGAAACCTTTGCAAAATTAGCATCTTTTTGCACATTTCGTACGTTTGCGTTGCTTTTCAACGACAAGACTTTCTACTTGTTATGTCTTCGTTTGCTGTGCTACTACAACTTTGAAATATGCTCACATTTACTATGTTTTGCAAAGGTTTCAATCTACTATATAATTTTTATAGTCGTTAAAACTTCATTGTTTACCTTTATTTTGTTTAGGGGGTGAAATGATGAGTTTTGCAGGTGGTTCAGGAGCACTATAAAAAGGAATACCGCGATGAAGTATAGTACATTTTGTCAAAACCCCAACAATGCCTTAAAAGAACCGATGTTTTTTGGGCAGCCTGTTAATGTGGCTCGATATGATCAGCAGAAATATGAAATCTTTGAGCAGTTAATTGAAAAACAATTATCGTTTTTCTGGCGA
>JAFZMY010000111.1 GCA_017553165.1 Neisseriaceae bacterium | reverse complement strand
CAGGTAAGTGCTAACAATTTGATTTGATTGAGTTTATCTAAACCAAACGCCATTAAAATAGCCGCCGCATCGTCTTGACCAGGGTCGGTGTCGATAATGATTTGTGGAATGTTTGACATATTGTTTATCCTTGTGAAAAATTTTTAGTATTGTAGAGGCTCTAATTTAAGTTAGTTTATTTTTTTGCATTAAAAGGTCTGCCGGAAAAACTTTTAGATACTTTCCGGCAGACTTTATTTATAAATTATTTTCATTGCGTAATATATTGATTAATTGTTGTAAATCATCTGGTAATTTTGCAATCAGAGTAAGTTTTTCATTGGTGATAGGGTGGTTTATGATAAGGCGAGTGGCGTGTAAAAACATTCTTTTTAAGCCATATTGTTTTGCCCAAAGGCGGTTATTGGTGTAATTGCCATAACGCTCATCGCCAAGTATTGGACAGTTTTGCGACTGCATATGTACTCTGATTTGATGAGTGCGACCTGTTTTTAATTCAGCTTCCATTAAAGTGGCATTGGCAAAATTTTCTTGTATTCTAAAAATAGTGTGAGCGTACTGACCGTTTTGTTGATTGACGCGTACCATTTTTTCGCCAGCAGCACCGGTATATTTAATTAGTGGCAATTTAACGTGTTTTACTTCATCACGCCAATTTGGGCTACATAGTGCAAGATAAAATTTTTGAGGGTGATTCTGACGCAGTTGTTCGTGTATTTTTACTAATGCACTGCGTTTTTTGGCAATCATTAAAAGTCCTGATGTGTCCTTATCAAGGCGATGGATTAACTCTAAATAACGTGCATCAGGACGCATTTGTCGTAATTGTTCAATCACACCTAAACTAATCCCACTGCCACCATGTACAGCAATTCCAGACGGTTTATCGATTACCAATAAATAATCATCTTCAAAAACAATTTGAAAATTGTGTTTTAAACTTTCCATACTGCCGAAAAGTCTGCCGGAAAGATTTTTTTCTGCGGTTCTAATTGGAGGTATTCTAATTAAATCATTGAGTTGTAGCTTGGTGTTAGCATCGGCACGTTTTTTATTAATCCTAACTTCACCAGAACGAATCATGCGATAAATACGACTATTTGGCACACCTTTAAGATTGCGTAGTAGAAAATTATCTAATCTTTGACCTATGTCATTATCATTAACTTGGTATATTTGTGCTAAATCTTTGCCAACTATCGTCATTTTACCTATAATCTCCCATTTGGATTTTTGTGTAAGATGTTTTTTATAAGCATTGCATCTTATGCAAATAACAAGCCTTGATTGATAACTAATTGAATAATAAGTTATATTCATGGGTTTCCGGCAGTGTTGATGACATTTGCCAAAACAATGCTTAATATTGATTTTTTATTATTTTAACAAGTATAGATAACATCTGCACGGTTAGTAGTTATCCGTGATAAATAGGCGGCAATGTGTGCTTGAAACTGGAAGCTTTGAAAATTTCCATAAGCAATTAAGTTTGAACATATTTACATCTTCTGTCGTAAGACTTTTTAGCGAAAGCAGCATTATGAATGATTGTGAATATTTGAAGAAAATTTAAAATAGTTTTACTAAAACAAGGTGGATTAATTAATATTTGCTATTACCTTGTTGATTTTTATAGATAATTTGCTGGTATGAAGTGCGTTTTTCGTAAAGTCAAATAATCTTAATGCTCTTTGAAAGATTCTTCTTGTAATTTGTTGATATTATTTTATATTATCATAAGTTATAGTTCGAAAACTGATTACATTGCCTCTTGTTTGGTGTTTTTATAAAACCATGAGGTTTATTTATGAAACGTATGTTATTCAACGCTACACAGGCGGAAGAGTTGCGTGTAGCAATTGTTGATGGACAAAAATTATTAGATTTAGATATTGAAATTATTGGCAATGAACAGCGTAAAGGTAACATTTATAAAGGAACAATTACACGCATTGAACCATCGTTAGATGCGTGTTTTGTAGATTACGGTGCTGATAGACACGGATTTTTGCCATTCAAAGAAGTTTCTCGTAGTTATTTCAAAAATTATGAAAGTGGTCGTGCCAAGATTCAAGATGTCTTGGAAGAGGGCATGTCGGTTTTAGTTCAAGTCGAAAAAGATGAAAGAGGCAACAAAGGTGCTGCTCTTACCACTTTTATAAGTTTAGCTGGACGCTATTTAGTGTTAATGCCAAATAATCCACGTGCCGGTGGCGTTTCAAGACGTATTGTTGGTGACGAACGTCAAGAACTCAAAGATGTGATGAATCAATTAGAAGTGCCAAATGGCATGAGTATTATCGCACGCACTGCCGGAATAGGTCGTTCTGTTGAAGAAATGCAATGGGATTTGAACTATTTAATTTCTTTATGGCAAGCTGTTTCTAGTGCTGCTTCAATGGAAAATATACAACCTTTGATTTTGCAAGAAAGCTCTTTGGTTATTCGTGCGATTCGCGATTATTTCCAACCTGATATTGGCGAAATTCTAATCGATAACGATGAAGTTTTCCAAAAGGTGCACCAGTTTGTTTCTTTGGTTATGCCTAACAATATCTCTTGTGTGAAACGTTATGATGGTGATATGCCACTGTTTTCTCGTTTCCAAATTGAACATCAAATTGAAACAGCATTTTCACGTGAAGTTACTTTACCATCTGGTGGAGCTATTGTTATTGACCATACAGAAGCATTGGTATCCATTGATATTAACTCTGCACGTGCAACCAAAGGTGCAGATGTCGAAGAAACTGCAACTAAAACCAATTTAGAAGCAGCAGAAGAAATTGCACGACAAATGCGTTTGCGAGATTTGGGCGGATTGATTGTTATCGATTTTATCGATATGGAAAATCCTAAAAATCAACGCCAAGTAGAACAAGTATTGCGTGAAGCATTAAAACAAGACCGTGCACGCGTGCAAATGCAAAAATTATCACGTTTTGGTTTGATGGAATTATCTCGCCAACGTTTGCAATTATCTTTGGGTGAATCTACTCATATTACTTGTCCACGTTGTTATGGTACAGGTGTTATTCGTGGTACAGAATCTTCTGCATTGCATATTTTGCGTATGATTCAAGAAGAAGCTATGAAAGAAAATACCGGAGAGGTAAAAGCACAAGTTCCGGTTGATGTGGCAACTTTCTTATTAAACGAAAAACGTGCAGAACTTTTCAATTTAGAAGACCGCTTGGGCGTGCCGATTATTCTGATTCCAAATATTTATTTGGAAACTCCACATTACACAGTTGAGCGTATTCGTTGTGATGATGTTGATGAGAAAAGTGTTCCAAGTTACAAGCAAGTTGAAGAAATCAAAGAAGAAGATACGTTACGTTTTAGTACAGATAAAAACCGCAAACCAGTACAACAACAAGCAGCAGTGCAAGGTATTACTCACAATCAACCAGCACCTGTTGCACCGTCTTCATCTTTATTTACTCGTTTAGGACAATGGTTTAAGGGCTTGTTTATCGATGAGGAAGTTCCTCCTGCCAAACCTGCTAACAAGAAAAACAGTAGCAATAAAGCACGAAAAAATCGTAAACCACAGAATCGCCGTGTACGAGTGCAAAATGCAGCAGCTGTTAATGAGCAAAAACAAAGTGCTAATAGTAATAAAAATGTTGATAAACAAAATATTACAAATAAAAATGCGGTTAAGGAAAAACCTCAACATATATCAAATTCTGCTAAATCTGAACCTGTTACTTCAAACGAAAAGAAAAGTGCAGAAGTGTTAGTTGCAGCGGCAAATACTGAAAATATTCAACGCAATAAACAACGCCGTTCTTCTCAAAATGAGTCGGTTAAGAAAAATAATTCAGAATCAAGCGTAAAAAATAACAGTAGTAATTCTGAAAAGAAACCTGTGAAAAATATTGAGAAAGAACAACAAACACAAGTTGAGCAAGAACCTTTGGTTATCAATATTGGTGCACTGATTGTCCCTGAAAATAAAAAAACATTAAATCGCACCAAACAAGTTGGTAAACGTATTCGCGATGCACAAGAGATTATTGATAAAATTAAACATCGTGCAATTGTGCGTAATGTTCAATATGTATCCAAACGAATTGCTGGTGATTTGTTGCCAATTCAAGAGCAAAATATCTTGGCAGATGCGGTGATTTCCGTTGTGCCGACCATGCACAATGATTCACAAAAAGAGTCAGTACAAGAATTATCAGAAAATCATGTTACAGATGAACAAAACAAAAATTATTCTGAAACATTATCTGATGACACATTATCTGATGAAGTACTATCAGTATCAGAATTGGAATTGCAACAAACCATAGAATCTATCGGGGCGATGATTCAAGAAATGGTTGCATCTGGAAGTTTAGAACAATTATCAGATGATGATTCTGATGAAACAGAAACAGACGAACATCAAGCCGGTAATGACGATCCAGATAACATGCAAAGCACTGATAATGGTGGTTTACAATTAATTGAAACTAATAAACAGTCTTTGTCTGACAGCTATTTTGCTAATGAAAATGTAGCAACAGTTAGTAAACGTCGTTCGGATATATTAGTTACAGATACTGATAAGGAAGAAAAAAATATTGAATTACAACAGGTTGAAACAAAATCAGAATAATTTTAAATTTTTATAGTAAATTTGCTTGACAAGGTATTAGCTATACTATAAAATGCCGTTCTTTCTTCCCCGATAGCTCAGTCGGTAGAGCGACGGACTGTTAATCCGCAGGTCCCTGGTTCGAGCCCAGGTCGGGGAGCCAAATTTAAAGCAGTGTAATCAACAGGTTACACTGTTTTTTATTTTGGTTACCTATCTTCTCACAACCATTTGTGCCTTGTTGTGCCAAAGTCAGTAATAGCAATGCTTTCAGCAGTATTTTTGGCTGTAATCTTTTATTTAAGCAGTCTTATTCAAGCAAATTGTTGAGTAATGCAGAATGCTTGTGCAAATGTTCAGGAGCTAAATGGGCGTAGCGTTGAACCATTGAAACAGTTTCCCCACCACCCATTTAGCTTCGCTTCGCTCGCAGAAACTTTAACTTGATTGCTTCGCAATCCTTTTGCGAAAAATTTCGCAAAGATTTTTTACTTCGTAAAAATAAGTTTCGTTTTCTTGTAAAACCGTCAAAGGCACGCCATTTTGTACCAACCAACTTGCCCAAGTATGGCGTAGGTCGTGAAAACAAGGTTTGTTTGATACGAAGTATCAAACCTTTTATGAACGAAGTTCATAAAAGTAGATTGCAAAGCAATCAAGCCGAAATTTAGGCGAAGCCAAAATAATTTGATTGATATGGAACATGAAGAAGGAGTCGATTCTCCAAATTAAAGAAAAACCCCAAAGCATTTTTTGCTGATGCTTTAATCAAAAATTCTTTACGATTTATCACTGTAACTTTGCCTGTTTTGTTGGCTTTGTTATATTTTG
>JAFZMY010000110.1 GCA_017553165.1 Neisseriaceae bacterium | reverse complement strand
GTGAAAGACGGCGTGGCGTTTCCTGATTGTTGTGTCGGCACAGACAGCCACACGCCGCATACGGACGCTTTGGGCGTAATTTCTGTGGGCGTGGGCGGTTTGGAAGCGGAAAGCGTGATGTTAGGGCGAGCCAGTATGATGAGGCTGCCTGAAATTGTCGGCGTGGAAATTGTCGGCAAACGAGCCGCAGGCATTACCGCAACGGATATTGTGCTGCATTTAACCGAGTTTTTACGCCGTGAAAAGGTTGTGGGGGCGTTTGTTGAATTTTTTGGCACAGGTGTTGCGGATTTATCAGTGGGCGACAGAGCCACAATTAGCAATATGACTCCTGAATACGGAGCAACCGCCGCCTTGTTTGCGATTGATAAACAAACCATTGATTATCTTAAATTAACTGGACGCGATAATGCCGATTTGGTAGAAAATTATGCCAAAACCACAGGGCTTTGGGCAGACGATTTAACCGAAGTTCGCTATCCACGCGTTTTACGCTTTGATTTGTCGCAAGTGGTTCGCAGTATTGCGGGACCGTCCCGCCCGCACGCACGGGTGTCTGTTTCAGACTTAAAAGAAAAAGGCATTGCCAAACCTTTCAGGCAGCCTGAAATCGGCAAAATGCCTGACGGTGCTATTATCATAGCGGCAATTACCAGTTGTACAAACACTTCTAACCCAAGAAATGTAATTGCGGCGGCGTTGCTTGCTCGCAACGCAAATCGCTTGGGGTTAAAGCGACAAGACTGGGTAAAATCATCGTTCGCACCAGGTTCCAAAGTGGCTGAATTATATTTAAAAGAAGCAGGGTTGCTCTTTGAATTAGAAAAATTAGGTTTTGGCATTGTCGCCTTTGCCTGCACCACTTGCAACGGTATGAGCGGAGCATTAGACCCCAAAATTCAGCAAGAAATTATCGAGCGAGATTTATATACAACTGCTGTTTTATCAGGCAATCGCAATTTTGACGGCCGTATTCACCCCTACGCCAAACAAGCGTTTATCGCATCACCCCCTTTGGTTGTGGCGTATGCTTTGGCTGGCAGCATTCATTTTGATATTCAAAACGATGTTTTGGGCGTGGTCAATGGGCGTGAAATTCGCCTAAACGACATTTGGCCAGATGATGCGGAAATTGATGAAATTGTTGAAAAATTTGTCAAACCCGAACAATTTAGGCAAATTTATACGCCGATGTTCGCACGGCACGCCGCCGAAAAAGCCCAAAGTCCTTTGTATGACTGGCGAGAACAATCCACTTATATTCGCCGTCCGCCATACTGGGAGGGGGCTTTGGCAAAAGAACGCACGCTCAAAAACCTGCGTCCGCTATGTATTTTGCCTGATAACATTACCACAGACCACATTTCGCCCTCTAACGCCATTTTGCCTAATTCTGCGGCAGGTGAATACTTGGCAAAAATGGGGCTGCCTGAACAAGATTTTAATTCCTACGCCACCCACAGGGGCGACCACTTAACCGCACAACGAGCCACTTTCGCAAACCCCAAACTGTTTAACGAAATGGTAGGCGAGCAAGGTTCATACGCAAGAATTGAGCCTGACGGTAAAGTCGTTAGAATGTGGGAAGCGATTGAAACTTATATGAAGCGACACCAGCCGCTGATTATCATTGCAGGAGCAGACTACGGACAAGGTTCCAGCCGCGACTGGGCAGCCAAAGGCGTGCGATTAGCAGGCGTAGAAGTGGTTGCCGCCGAAGGCTTTGAACGCATACACCGCACAAACCTAATTGGAATGGGCGTTCTGCCGCTGCAATTTATGGGTGGCAACAACCGCCACAGCCTAAAATTAGACGGCACAGAAATATACAGCGTTTCAGGCGAAATCAAGCCGAAAAGCGAGATGATTTTACACATTCAACGCCAAGACGGAACTTGTGATGAAGTAAAAATGCAATGCCGATTAGACACCGCCGAAGAAGTGTCCATCTACACCGCAGGCGGCGTATTGCAACGCTTTGCACAGGATTTTTTGGCGAAAGGATAGATTGATATTTGTTCGCTTGAAAAATATATAAAACGATCAATTAAAGTCTGCCGGAAAGATAATTAAAACTTTCCGGCAGACTTGTTAAATAATCATTTGTCTCGCACTGCCAATAAAAACTATGATAATGTGCTCAACCATTCACAATTGGTTTTGTATGCGGAGATTTAAATATGAGTTTGCGACAAGATGTGGTAGATATTTACACCAAATCATCTGTGTATTATTTTCGTTTGCAATATTTAATTATTTGCTACCTGATTGTTTTGGCAGGGTCGTTTTTTGTTTTGCCATTGCCACGAGAAATGGGGATTGATGGCGTTGCTCGTTTGTTAATTGGTGGTGCTTTGTATATCGGCTTTGTGGTTTTAATGGTTTATGCTCCTAAATTATTTTATCCATTAATTGGCAAAGCATTGTCTCCTTATAAAGACGAAAAAGAAGTTGAAGAAAAATTTAATCGCTTATCCGAAAAAGACAAGCAAGAAGTTGAACAAGCCATCGAAGCAGAATATGGCGTTAATTACAAAAAAAACGGCGTGCTGGTAATTACTATGAATAAAATGCAAAGAGTGGCAACCAATGTGTTTTTTCAATGTTTGCTAATTGAATTATTTTGCTTGGTAGTGTTAATTAATCAAGACCATAGTTTAATGATTTCTAATCCAGTTACGCAAGGAGTTGCTGATGTATTGCAAAATTATACAGATAGTTCCTCAAATGGTTATGGCTATAAAGATGCTTTTTTTACAGTTTCTAATTTAGAAAGTTTAACAGGTGATAAGCATACTACTGGTGGTATTTCATTTTCAAAATATTCTTATATGTCAGAAAGTATATTTTTTATCCATATTATCTTCATGACTTCGAATATTGTAAGGTTGTTTTCTACGTTGATTTTTACAAGACAGATTTTGATAAGTGATTTTTTTAGTGTTGTCAAAAATAGTATCAAGTCGATTAAAAACATGTTTTTTGCATTTATTGGTACTATTATATTTTTAACAATGTTGGTTGCTTCTCCTTTATTTTTTGGAGAACTGTGTTTTTCTATTGCAGAAATAGTTTATTTTCCTAATTGGATTCAATATTCTATCATTGGCTCTTCAATGGGTATATTTTTAATATTAATTTCTTTTCGATTTATGGAAGACTGGTACAAACTGATTTTTCGTAAATTTTAATTAACTTTCATTTTATGGAGATTAAACATGAGTGATGTTATCGATACATCTAAAACATATGATTCTGAAAAATATGCAAAAGCAATTAATGCGTCAGTAGATGCAATGGTTAAATTTGTATATGAATTATCTTTATCACAAGTTACAGTGGCATTGCAAAAAGAGGGTTTTACAAAAACCCTTACACAACAAGATATTGAAGCGTATAGCACGGCAAATCTTATTGATTTTGCTAAACAAGAAAAGGCTGAAATGCTGAAATTAGCAACAGAACACAACACTAATTCCATTAAAGCCACAACATATCAATATATTGCAGACGCTTGGGAAAAAGTTGAACAAGATAATCAAAAGGCTTTGGATAAACTTGCCAGCAACAAACTCAATGACAAAATTTTTGACGCATTAGGCAAAGTTGATATTGTTAAAAATCTTTCCCAAATGACTATTGATTTTGTTGAAGATGCTTATAACAATGGGTTTGCAGATGCAACAGGTAATGTTTTAGATACATATGCAAAAATACTTCATGATGTCGCATTTGGGCAATTTTATAGCGAATGGCTCGTTCCCAAAATGGATGTTCTAATCACTAAAATGGGCTTAAATCCTAAATCACTGGTAATGCATGCAGCAAAAGGTGGGATAGTTTCCTTGATTTTAACTGCGGAATATGAAGTTTTGAAATGGGTTTTTCAAGAGCTTGTATTTGATAAATTATTGCATGTATACGATCGAGAATGGTTCGTTGAATGGTCTGATCAAGTTTTCGGCAACCTTGACAAAATCGCCATTGGCACAGCTGAATTTGACGCAGTTGCATCGGTTTATACCTTATTACAAACCAATAGTGATTGGGGATTAACAGATGACGAATGGTTACAATTATTAGGTTCTGACGAAGTTCGTAATATGGATATAGCAAAAGTTAAACATGTTTTGGCAGAGTCAATTAAAATTATTACAGGCAACGAAATTAAAATAAATACCACCGAAGATATGGTTAATGCTGTAAAAGAAAATTACGGTGCATTCCAAAAAGTGCGTGGTTTTGGTTTAATGGTGCCAATGGAAAATACTTGGAAAAATTTTATCAGTGAAGATAGTGATTTTGGTTTAGCCATGCGTTATGCACTGAAACATCTGAACAATTTTGTTATATCTTCCAATAAGGCTGAAAATGTTGTTATTGATTATTCTCCGTTTAATTCCAATGGCGAATTGAATTTGTATTCAAACAGCAATCCAAACGGCATGACTGAAAGTTATATTAAAGACCGTTTAAATATGTTGAAATTTTTATATTCTAATAAACTACATGATGAGGAATATCAAGATTTAGCATCTGGCATTATTTTAGGCAATAGTTTAGATGCGATTTATGGACATCAAGCTGATTATTCTCCTATGTCTGATAAATCGCATAGCCAAATTGTTTTTGGTACAGACGGTGATGACTCTGAAATTTCAGGCGGTTCAGAATCAGATCATCTTTACGGTGGTGCTGGCAATGATACGCTGAAAGGTGGCACAAGAACTATTACTGAAAATATTGATGGTGCTGATATTAATGTTGGCACAGAAGACGATAACAGCAGCGATTATCTCGAAGGTGGCGTTGGGTTTGATACCTATTTCGTAGGTAATAGAGATAAGATTTTTGATGCCGATGGCAAAGGTAAAATCATCTTGAATAATCAAGAAATTCAAGGCAAATTTGAATCTCCTGACGAAAATAATGCCACCGTTTGGTATCAAACAGACGAAAACGGCAATAAAACAGGAATTTCCGCCCATAAAATCAATGAAAACGATTTGATGATTAGAAATAATGGCAATAGCATCACCATTCAAAACTTTTTTCAGGTTGCCAATAAAACCAATAATGGTTTTGACGGTTTAAATATCCAATTATCTTTCAAAGAAATAAAACAACCAGAACTTGAAGAATTTTTACTCTGGACAGGCGACATTCGTCCTAATACCAAAGATAATGGAGTTTATGATGTAAATTGGTTAGACCACTCACAAAGAAATGACAATGGAGAAATTATTAACGGTACACCGCAAACAGGTTTTAATGATGTCATTATCGGACAAGCAGGAACAAGTAATAAAATTTACGGTTTGGACGGCAATGACGCATTACATGGTAGAAACAAAGATGACTTAATTGATGGAGGTAATGGAGATGACTTAATTATTGGCGGTGGTGGAATTGACACTATTTATGGTGGTAGTGGCAATGATTATATTTATTCTAATATGTCATTTAATATGAGATTAAGATATAGCGATGATGATGAATGGCAAACCAACGATAAAAATTATGTATCAACCATTATAAAAGGTTCTACTTGGGGAATTTATAATAGCACAGGAAAAGAAGATATTACCGATAGCGGAGCAAATGGTTACGAACGCCATACCGATGAAAGCGAACAAGGTGATATTATATACGGAGGTAGCGGTAACGATAATGTAATTGCTGGCAACAATAATGATATTATTTACGGCGATAAATTAGATGATGAAAACACTGAAAGTATAATAGATGGTGATGATGCCATATATGGAATGGGTGGTGATGACATAATTTATGGATGTGGCGGCAATGATTATATAGACGGTGATAGCTATCAATCAGATAATAAAGAATATTTAGGATATTTAGCAATAGAAGAACACGGTAACGATATTATCTTTGCAGGAGATGGTAACGATAGCGTTTTCGGAGGCGGTGGTGATGATAATTTATTTGGTGATGATGGCAATGACATTATTACCGGAGATTATCATTTAAAAGAATTATCACATATTGCAGGAAATGACTATATAGACGGAGGCGATGGCAATGATAATCTCTACGGTTGCGGTGGCGATGATATTATTTTAGGAGGAAATGGAGACGATTGGATAAGTGGAGATTTTAATAATCTATCAGAAGTAGCACAGTATTCAAATACCGATGGTAATGACATTATTGACGGAGGAGATGGCAACGATCAAATTGTCGGAGGTGGTGGTGATGATAATTTATTTGGAGGCGATGACAATGATCGTATCTGGGGAGATTATGGCAAATTAGAATTATCCCATATTTTGGGTAACGACACTATTGACGGAGGCAATGGTGATGATGAAATTCGTGGCTGTGGAGGAAATGATTATATTAAAGGAGGTGCTGGTAATGACCTTATTTTTGGAGATTATCAAAGTTTAGAATTTGCACATATTTCAGGTAATGATTATATTGACGGAGAAGATGGCAACGATCAAATTGTCGGAGGTGGTGGTGATGACTATATCATTGGTGGTAATGGCAATGATATGCTTTTTGGAGATTTAGATAGTTCAGGTAATTCGGCTCAAATCACTGGTAACGACTATTTAGACGGAGGTGATGGCGATGACCAACTTTTCGGAGGTAATGGTGATGACATATTGGCTGCCGGAAAAGGAAACGATCAATTAATAGGTGGCAATGGAGATGACACCTATTTATTTAATACAGAAGATTTACAAGATAGCACATACAATGTCATTCTTGATGAAGATAGTCAAGGAACAATTGTCGTAGATGGCGTGTCGTTAGACAAATGCGACTGGCAAGCAGTTGCCGAAAACATT
>JAFZMY010000109.1 GCA_017553165.1 Neisseriaceae bacterium | reverse complement strand
TGGCACACGCACGCCTTTTTCAGTGAGTTGGCTAATCATCTCGCCCAAAGAAGCATTTTTACCACCGACTTTATCCACATCGGTCATACGCAGGTTTTCAAACCAGATAACGAAATTGTCTGACATAATTCTCTTTCAGATTAAGGTAATAATATTGACAAGTTAAACCGTGCTATTTTAACGGTTTGATTATTTTCTGTCATTAGCTTTTAACTATTAAATTGTAGTTTATTGAAAATATTTTGTTTTAATTTAAAAATGTTTCCTGCTTAAATTGGGATTAAGTTAAGTTTAAATAGTCTGCCGGAAAAGTTAGTAAGGCAGGTAAACATCGAAACGAGTGCTTTTGCCGATATATTGGTATGCTGGCTTTTCATCGATTATTGTTTCAGATATACGAGGACGCTTTACTACTATGCGTTTTGCTGCAAATTGTCTGGCACAATGTAGTAGTGATGGAGAGTCATTATCATCACCTACGATTGCAGATAAAAAACGCATTTCTTTTTTTACTAATGATGTTTTTTGTCGTTCTGGGAACATTGGGTCTAATACGATTACTTGCGGTTGTGGTAATAAGTTTGGACTATCAATAGAGCCTACGGTTAAAGTCATTTTTTGAATGATTGAAGCAGTGGTTTCTGATTTTTTAGCACGCATCATGCCATCAATCAATAATAGTGCAACTACTTTATTGCGTTCAAATAAATAAACATCAGCACCTAAACTTGCTAATACAAAAGCATCTCTGCCCAAGCCTGCGGTTGCGTCCCATATAATTTTGTTTTCTTTGATATTAACCGCATTTGCAATCATTTCTTTTCCGGAAAAATGTCTGCGATGATTAAGAGTGCCTTCAACAAAATCAACATAGACTTGTTCTTTTTTACCATTAGTCAAAACAATTTTATCTTGTGCAATGGTTAAAAAATAAGCGTTGGAAGGTTGTTGTAAACTTATGGGAATCCCCATAGATTCAACTTGTTCCAATCGCTTATTTTTTTCAGAGAAGTTGAGATTTGCTGGTAAATAAAATGGAATCATAATTGGCATTTAACAGCCATTTAGTAGCCAAATGGGTGGCTATTACGACTTTGCATAAAGGCATACCACACTATAAACAAAATAGCACTGAAAAATAGCAAACTCCATGCCGGTATAGGTAAAAACAGCACTTTCTCTACTTGGGCACATTCGCCTGAACCTAATAATACTTTGGAAAGTATTTCTGAAAATGGCAGAGTTTTCACCATGAAATTTAAGCCAGGACCGCAGGCTGGAACTTTATCTGGTGGTAGACTTTGAATATATAAATGACGCAAAGCAACACCCAAACCAAACACTGCCGGAACGCTAACTAAAAAACTTGCCACAAAACGTGTTATTGGCGACCACAATCTAAATGCCAAACATAACAAGGCAACCGCACCAGTTGCCATAACTGCAACTCGTTGAAAAATGCACAAAGGACACGGTGTTAGTCTTAACACATATTGTGAGAAGAAAGAACCACCTGTTGCTATCAATGCAAGTAGAACAACGATAACTAAATATTTTTTATAAGTCAGTCTCATAACGATAGTTTTTTTTTACTTCAAAACACGTGAAGTGTACCACTTAATTATTGATAAATGCAAAGTGATTGTGAAGTATCCCAAGCATAAAGGCAGAGGATTCTATGGTGATTGTTACAGGCATTGAGCCTGTAACAATTACTTCGATGAGTTTGTGTACTGTTGTTTTAACCAGTGTTGTTTGAGACTCCTGCAAAACTCGTCATTCTGAGTTTCACGAAGTGAAACGAAGAATCTAATAAGTTGTTTTATAAAGATTTTTAGCTTAGCCTATCGGCTCGCAGAAACTACGTTTTCGCTTCGCTCAAAATGATGAATAATAAAAAAATCGAGTTTTGCAGGACTCTCTGTTTACAGTTTTCATTTTTCGAGATTCCTGTAAAAACCGTCATTGAAGAATTTTTCGAAGAAAAATGAATAATCTAATTTCTTGTTTAATAAATAGATTTTTAGCGTAGCCTTAAGACTCGCAGAAACTACGTTTTCGCTTAGCTCAAAATGACGAATGGTAAAAAAGATGGTTTTGCAGGAGACTCTTTTCGCATGTAGACTTAAATTGCGACCATTTCCAACAAACTATGTTATAAGAATATGGTGTTTACAAAACTTTCCGGCAGACTTAATTTTATAAGTCTGCCGGAAAAATAACTTATTGTTTATTAGAGACTCCTGCAAAACTCGATTTTTCTATAATTCGTCATTTTGAGCGAAGCGAAAACGTAGTTTCTGCGAGCCTTAAGGCTACGCTAAAAATCTTTATAAAATAACAAGTTAGATTCTTCATTTCGCTTCGCTTCATTCAGAATGACGAGTTTTGCAGGAGTCTCTATTATTTAATAAAAAAACCGATGGAAGATGACGGCGGACGCTGTTAATACGAGTTTTATCAATATTGGCAGTTATAATAGATTCGCCCATATTTGCTTGACAAATAATTTTACCCCAAGGGTCTATAATCATACTATGTCCGTAAGTTTGGCGACCATTTTCATGATTACCTCCCTGTGCTGCAGCAATTAAATAACATTGGTTTTCTATGGCACGTGCACGTAATAAAATCTCCCAATGATCTTTTCCGGTAGTGTAAGTAAAAGCTGCCGGCAAAATTAAAACATCAAAAATACCTTGTGCAATAAAAAAATTAGGAAAACGAATATCGTAACAAATACCTTGTCCAATATTCCAATCTTGATGAATTAATGATGGAATAGTTGTTCCAGCTTCAATTGTATCTGCTTCGTTATATCTTTCTCCAACACCACTATATCCAAATAGATGTATTTTGTCATAGCGTGAAATACATTTTCCATCTGGTGCAAAAACTAATAAACTATTATATACTTTATTATGATTATTAGTGCGTAATGGAATTGTTCCGGCAAATAAGGTTATATTATGTTCTTTTGCTAAATTAGAAAGATGAGATTGAATTTCACCGTTTCCAAAACTTTCAGCATAAAGACATTTATCACTATCGTTTTGCCCCATTAAAATCCAATATTCAGGTAAGACTACCCACTGTGCTTGTTTGGAAGCTTCTACGATTAGTTTTGTTACATTCTTTAGATTATCTTCTACTTTGGTAGAAGATACGGTTTGAATTGCTGCAACTGTGATTTTATTCATAATATTATTGCTGTTTTTGAATATAAGTGTTGATAAATATTGCAAAAAGCGTAAATAGAATAATTGGCATGCCGCCGGAAATAAATGGTGTTAAATTAAATAATTCGGCGTAAAAGCTAAAAAAACGTCCAAGAAAATGAAAAGCAACTCCTAAACACATTCCTAAAAATATACGCCAACCCATATTGCTATGACGTGCAATAACCGGAGTAAATGCTAATGCAACTAATACCATAGCAATTGCACCAAATGGATAAAAAATCTTACGCCATTTTGCTATTTCATAAGTTACAGTACGTTGCTGGTTATTATTTAGATGTTTAATATATTTATTAAGAGTGTATACTGGCATTTGCGATGGTTCTATAATGAGAACTTTAACCAAATCTGGATTGATATTGGTTTGCCATTTATCAGAAATAGTCTGCCGGAAAGATATTTTATCATTTGCAATTGTTGCTTCGTTTAATTGATTTAATTGCCATTGATTATCTTTATATTGTGCCGTTTGTGAAAATGTTATTGTATCTAAATGAAAGTCATCGGTTAAATGATAACGATTTACTCCTTGCATTGTTCCATCTGGTAAAAGGTAATCGATATGTATCATATCATTTCCTGATTTTATCCAAATACCATTTTTATTAATTGCTGCATTTTCTCCGTAATGAGCTGTATATTTAATACGATTGGAATTTTCATAAGATACAGGTAGTAAATATTCTCCAATAAATGCGTTAAATAGTGCACAGCTACAAGCGAATATAGTTAATATTCCTATTAAGCGTTTTTTAGATATTCCACAAACACGCATTACTACATATTCATTGTTTGAAGATAATCTGGTGAGAGAAATTAATGCCCCAATTAATACTGAAACAGGAAAAACATCGTACAAATATACAGGAATACGCCACAGTACGTATTTAAATAAAGTAAGTGTGGTGTATTGTTCTTTGCCTATATTTTTACTTTCGGCTAATAAATCAAAAATTGCATATAATGCAGAAAATGCTAATAATACATATAATGTTGCGATGCCTAATCGCTTCCACAGATATTTATCAATAATCATGTTTTATTACCTTTGCGTATAAAAGCCATGGGGTCATCGCGGTAGGTTATCCATAATAATGCTATTATTAGCATAATGATATGTACTGGTAATAGTCCTAACCAAAAATCAATATGTTGTGAGCTAATGCGTGCTCGCATAAATGTTAAACCGCTTTGGTAAATAAAGAAAAATAAAACCGCTAATATAATATTATAAGTTCTACCATTACGCGGATTATAATATGATAGTGCCAATGCCAATAAAGATAGAATTGGCACGGCTAATGGCATTGAGATTCTCCACATTAATTCAGCATGCCATTGAGGGTTGGTGCTATTCCATAGTTCTCTAATAGATGCGGTGTGTCTGTCTTGTCCTAATTGAACAATTTTTATATGTGGTGCAATGATTAAATCAGCGTGTTCGAATCCTACTTTTTCAAAATTTTTTGTTCCGGCAGACTCTGCATAGCGGTAACCTTTATCTAAATGAAGTATGCGTTTATCGTCTTCGTATTCTAATTTTCCTGATTGTGCTGTGATGATGCTTGTTTGTTGAGTTTTAGGGTTGGTGTGTTGTATAAAGATGTTTTGGGCAATTCCTGCTTTCAGGTCAAACTTTTCTACAAAATACACTGTATCTTGATTTAGAGAACGAAAAATTCCTTCTTCCACAAGTGATATATCTTGTTTTTGTTTGATGATTTGTGCAAATGCTTCGCCACGTTTTTCTGCCCATGGTGATGCCCATAGCGAGATGATTGCGGTCAGAATCGTCAGCGGCAACACAAATGCCATTAGGGGAACAATCCAACGTCTTAACGATAATCCACAAGAAAGCCAAATTACCATTTCGCTATCACGCCAATAACGTGAAAACACAGTAAGAATGCTAATAAAAGCGGTTAATATCAATAGAATAGGGGTTAGACCTATCACCCATACTGCTAACATAGTACCCATAGCATCTAATGCGATTCTGCCGCCTGCAATCCTACCTAATAGGTTGATCACTTGGGTGGAAATCAAAATAATTAGCAAAATAAAAAAAATACCCACCGCAGTTAGCGTGAGTTCTTTCATAAGTGAGCGATGGTAAATCATAGGCTTATAGCATTGGTTAAAAGTCGTGAATAGGCTACAATAGCGAAATTATTTTTAGCATTTAATACTCAAAGGAGTCAAACAATGAAATTTAGCATATCTGCCAAAAAAAATCAGCAAACTGTACGTGATGCAGAAGTTTTATGTATTAGCAAAGGTACTGCCAAAGCGAAAATTTTTACGGTATTAGGTAAGAAAAATTCTGATTTAGCAGCCAATTTATCAGCACTCGCACAAAAAGATGATAAAAGACGTTTTCAAGCGGCAATTGGTACGGATACGCCACATCGTTTATCGGTTTGGTGTTTAGAATCCAAGATGGATCTTGATGTTTTAGAAAAAGAATGTGCATCTTTCACCGCTTGGCAAAAGGCTGGTAATGAAGCTCGTATCATTGTTTATTTAGATGGATTGAGTAAAAAAGATGCTTTGACATTGTTGCCGGTATTAATGAAGTCTGCCGGAAACACTGCTTATTTACCGAATACACTAAAAACTCGTGATAATGATGAAACATTGCAAGAAATTGCATTCGTAACAGAATATGCGGCTGATGCGGCTTTTCAGGCGGTGTTTACGCAAACAGATGCTATGGTGCGTGCTATGAATTTTGCACGAAATTTATCCGACCTTCCTGCTAATCACTGTACACCAGATTATTTAGCAGAAGAAGCTAAAACACGTGCTATCAAATTTGGTGCCAAAGCCAAAATTCATACTCCTGACCAAATTGCAAAATTAGGCATGAATGCCTTTTTATCAGTGGCAAAGGGTAGCAATGTTGAACCGCGTTTTATTGAGCTTTCTTATAATGGTGCAAAACGTGGCGATGCTCCAATTGTATTGATTGGCAAGGGAATTACTTTTGATTCTGGTGGTATTTCGTTAAAACCTGGTGCTGGTATGGACGAGATGAAATACGACATGTGCGGTGCGGCAACTGTAATTGCAGCTTTTTGTGCAGTAGCCGAGCTTAAACTGCCGATTAATCTTGTCGCATTAGTTCCAACTTGTGAAAATATGCCATCAGGACATGCTAATCGACCTGGTGATATTGTTAAAACTATGAATGGTTTGACGGTGGAAATTCTTAATACAGATGCAGAAGGGCGTTTGATTTTATGTGATGCTCTTGCCTATGCGGAAAAATTTAAGCCGCAAGCTGTAATCGATGTGGCAACCTTGACAGGTGCTTGTATTATTGCTTTGGGACATGTTGCCGGTGGTGTTATGGGAAATAATCAAGAATTAATCGATCAAATCTTGAATGCTTCTCGCACAAGCAACGATAAAATGTGGCAATTACCACTGTGGGACGAATACAAAGAACAATTAAAGAGTAATTTTGCTGATTTAGCCAATATCGGCGGCAGACCAGCAGGTACTATCACTGCCGGAATATTTTTATCGCATTTTGCAGAAAAATATCCATGGGTACATCTGGATATTGCAGGTACAGCATGGAATGGCGGTAAAAATAAAGGTGCAACCGGTCGTCCTATACCATTATTGTTATCGTTCTTGGTGGCAAGAGCTCAAATGAGTTCATAATGTATAATAGGTTCATATCAAAACCAGCTATCGTAGGTTCGTCTTGCCGTATTATCTATACAGTCAGGGACTTCCGACTTGTCTGTTTCTGGTCTGAACTTACTATATATTGGTTTTCCGGCAGACTTATATTTAGTTTATAGTCTGTCGGAAAAGATTATTTAATATTAAATTGCAATAGAATTTAAGCCATGTCTCGTACTGCTACTTTTTATACCCATGTTGCCAATATTGAAAGTTTTGTGTGTCGCCTGATTCGCACAGTTTATGACTCGCATACTCCAATATGTATCAGCTGTCATGACATAGCACAAATGGAATCATTAGACCGGCAATTATGGACAAATATTGCCGATAGTTTTTTAGCTCACGATATATTGCAAAATGAAAATAATCACGCTCCAATTTTGTTATCGGCAGATGATTTAACTTGCTATCCATATCCAACCGTATTGAATTTAGCCGATAGACCTTGCATTAGTGATATTAATGTAACTCGTGTTTTAGAAATTGTTGGAAGTAGTGAAATTGCTTTGGCTGCGGCACGAAATCGTTTTCGCATTTATAAAGACGCAGGTTTTAAATTAGAGCATCATAAAATGCAAAAATAACACCATGAATAATTATTACAATAAAATCAAAAAAATAATCGCAAACAGATTGCGTTTGTATTCTATTTTAATTGTAAGCTTATTGTTAATTTCACAGCTTTTAGGATTATACTTTTTCCCATTAGAACTTATTACTCATTTTACTTTACATGGTACTCTATTGGTATTATTGGGTGGTTTTACATTTAAATCAAAATTTCGTTACCTATTGTGGATATTATGTTTAACAATCATTGGGTTAAGTTTTTATCCTTATTTTCAATCTACTAATACAGAATATATTCAAAGCGTACTTTCATATAATATTAAATTTGAAAATAATCATAAAACACACGAATTAGATTTTATATTACAAACTAATGCTGATGTATTAGCTTTGGTAGAAATAGGGGGAAGTGAATGGAAAACCCAATTAAATGAATTACAACAAAAATATCCATATAATTGTTCGCATAATATAGATAGCCCATTTGCTATGATAGTTTTATCCAAGAATAAAATGATTTCTTGCGAAGTTAATTTTGTTGATATTTACCCATTTATTCGTGCAGTTTTTCCTAAACGAACAATTTTTTTATTACACCCACCACCGCCAGTTAACAAGGAATTAGCCAATGACCGTTTGCAATACTTTAAAACAGTAGCAACAATCATTGCTAATGAAAACAATGATTTGTTAGTTGTTGGTGATTTAAACAATACCCCATATTCACCAATTTATCGCAAATTTATCCAACAAGCACGAATCAAAGATTCTCTTAAATATCAAACCACAACTTGGAAACCAGCAATACTTCCAATTGACAGAGTTTTGTATCGTTGTGAACATCAAGTTTTATCAAAGCCATTATCGTGGCAATATTCTGACCATAAACCTATTTTAACCTATTGGTAAATAGTAATGATTGCTAACATATTTATGATGACAGCTGGTGTGTTTTGTATATGTGCAGCAATTTTTGATTGGGATTTCTTTTTTAACAATGCCAAAGCACGCTTGTTTGTAGTGATTTTTGGCAGAAATGGTGCAAGAATTTTTTATGCCTTATTAGGAATATTTATTATATTTGTTTCATTAAAAATAAAAATGGCTTAAATTAGAATCTTATAACACTTTTTTATAAAATGATTTTTGCACAAGTTTCATTAAATAAGTCTGCCGGAAAGTGGTAGAAAATGTTTACTGACAAAAAAACCGCCCCAAGGGCGGTGTAAAAATGCAAATTACAAATTAACATTAAAAGAAAAGCTTGCCGAAGGGCGTAACGGTATCACTGGTGTGTGATGTATAAAATGAGAAGCAGGAGGAGTAACTGTTACATAGTTATATTCTTTAACAACGTGTGGAGCAACTCTGCGATCATTATGATGTACAATATTGCGTTTAGCAATGTTGCGTTTAGGTTTAGCAACGTGGTAACTATCTTGGTAACTATTGTGATTTTGTTTAATCACCACAACGCGATGGTTGTTGCGATGGTTTTTGTGATGTTTGTGGTGATGAGAATCTGCCATAGCGGTTACGGTTGCCAAAGATAAAATGGCAGCAAGAATGAATTTAGTTTTCATAGTTCTGTTTCCTTTATCTGTTTGTTAAAAGACATGATGTATTAAACACTCTCTTTCTTAACATAACCTTAATGAAACTTATACAAAACACAATGTTTCAATTACTCGTCATTTTGAGCAAAGCTAAAAGAAACTCCTGCAAAACTTCTGTATAAAATGAAAGGTTAATTATCCGTAGGGACGAGCCTATGTGGTCGTCCGCTTGTACAATTTTTTAATTTATTGTTTTATTACAGAAAATTTATTCGTTCAACGGGCGACCACACAGGGTCGCCCCTACGAAGAAGCCCCTGCAAAACCTAATTTTTGAAAAAGAAACGCCGTATGGTGGGCTTCCAGCCCACCAACCGCCCGATATGGCGGAATAAAAAGTTGTTAAAATACAATGGATTAACGCCTACGGCGTTTTGGTGGGCAGGGAAGCCCCCTACGGCAGGATTAAATTTTTGTTTCAGTAAGGGTTTTGCAGGAGTTTCTCGTTGTGCGTTGCTCAAAAACTCGCCTAACTATTTGTTATGTCTTCGTTTTTTGTGCTACTACAACTTTGAACTGTACTCACATCTACCAGTTTTGCAGTGGTTTCCTACTGTAAAAGCATCTTTTGCACCATGATGGATTTTAGAAACTTTTCAAGTGGGATGGCACGTAGTGTAGCCACTACGGATAACTGACATTTTATTTTACAAAGTAGTTTTTCAGGATTTTTTATAAATGTTTATTTTTATGATAACTACCAATAGCAATTGCCATCATGGTAATAATTGCTCCTGAAATTTGGAGTATAGAAATTGGTTTATGCAGAATAATAAAATCAATAAATAATGCTGCTATTGATTCAGTTAACAATAATAATCCAGTTAAAGTTAAACTTAACAATGGCACAGCGTATGCAATCATTCCCCAAGCCATACACTGCATCACAATACCATAAATAATTAATAAAATTAAATCATTAGTACTTGTTGGTAATATTGATATATTGTCGTTTACTACAATAGATATTAATAATGAAGTAATTCCACCTGCAATCGAAATTAAAAACATCATAGGGAAAATATCAATCTTTTCAAAACTATGTGCAATACGAATAAATGTCATAGATAAAGATAACATTACTGCCGATAATAAACCGATTATTATGCCATAAGCTGCATTTTCATTATATGACCATTCCGGCAGTGAAATCATTACCACTCCAACAAAGGCAAATAAAAGTCCAATTAAACGATATATAGTTTGTTTTTCTTGAAAGAAAAATCTTGCAATAAAAGCTAAAAAGAAGATTTGCAAGCTATTTAATAAAGTTGAAATTCCAGGACCTACATTACGCAGACTTTCATGCCAAAACGATAAATCAAGTGCTAAAAAAAATCCAGATAATAATGCTGATAAATAAGCAGAATGATGTTTAGGTAATTTTTGTTTGAATATTTTAATTAATAAAAGAAATACAAAAGTTGCAATTAGCAATCGCCAAGAAGCTAATAGATATGAATCTAATTTAACAAATTTAACGATTAAACCACCTAAACCAAAAATAATACAACCAAAAATTAGATAAGTAGCTGCATATTTTTGTGATATTTTTGACATATTATTATATTTTTTTCTAAAAATATTATTAAAAATATTTTCCGGCAGACTTTATATTTTGATAATTAAATAGTCTGCCGGAAAAATTAATTTTTATCAAGAACGTTTCTCCAAAATATCTTGGGATACAATTAATAATGGATTTAACAAAGATTCTCCCATACGCAAGGAACGTTGACCATTCCAACCGAAATCATCATCTGGTAAATTCAAATTATCCTTAAAAGGCATCTCCAAAGTAAATGATAAACAATTGAAAGTATTACCAACATAGTTGCTTGCCATTGATAAATTTGCACTATTAGGGGCATCTTTTGGATAGCCGTATTCATCTTGAAAATCAGGGCAAGCGTTAATAAATGCTTGTTTGAAAAGTTTTTCTAAATTAGCCATTTTTTCAGAATAATTAGGTACTCCCTCACAACCTGCAACAAAGATATATGGAATACTCTCATCACCGTGAATATCTAAAAAAATATCTACGCCAGTTTCGTGCATTTTTTCGCGTACATAATATACTTCTGGACTATTTTCTATACTTGGATTTAACCACTCACGATTAAGATTAGCACCGGTGGCATTGGTACGTAAATTGCCACGTACCACTCCATCAGGATTCATATTGGGCACAACATAAATAGTGGCAATATCCAATAGGGCACGCGAAGTTGCATCTTGATAATCTAATAGACGCAATAAAAATCCTTCTGCTAACCATTCTGCCATAGATTCACCTGGATGTTGGCGTGCAATCAACCAAATTTTAACATCGCTTGCAGCTTGATTACCTATGGTGAGTAAGTTTATATCGCGTCCATCATTTGTACTGCATAAATCTTCTACTTGACACAAACCGCTACTTTGAACTTCTCCAATTAGATTTAGATGTTGTTCATAAGAATATGGTTCGAAATAAGCGTAATAAACGCTATTGGCTAATGGAGTGTGTTCGATGCGTAAGTTTTTACCATCAAAAATAGTAGGCACTCGAAACCAATTACGTCTATCGTATGATGCAACTGCCTGATAGTTTTCCCAACCTTGCGGATAGGCACTATCGGAAACATCGCCAAAATCGATATTACACGGACAATACGCTGCACCTTGTACGCGAAAATAAAACCATTGTTTGAATGAAGATGCGTTATCACATCTCAATTTTACTTTTATATTTCCATCATCAGCAATGGATACAATATCTATGCTACCAGCATCAAAAGCAGTGCTAATTTTAATCATGGTTTATGTATTAAAAATTAAGTGGATATTTAGGCGAGATTTTACGCTAACTTGATATAAATTTTCTAAAAATATTTTTCCGGCAGTGTGAAAATTGTTTTCTGGCAGAAATTAATGCAAAACCATTGTTGTCCGCTAAATTTTTTTTAAGACAACCTAAAATCTATATCGTCATTGCGAGCAAAAACGAAGTTTTTGCGTGGCAATCTCCCAATCACGAAGAGTGCACGTTCTTTAACAGGAGAAAATACTTTTTTATTTAAGGAGATTGCCACGCCGTTATTTCATAACGGCTCGAAATGACACTGGTTTTATTTTAGCATTTGCAGCGATAGACAAGAATGCTTCTATACAGCTTAAAATTATGTTTTAAAACATTTTCCGGCAGTCTTAAAGATAATTCTGCAAACCACAATTTTTTTATCATTCGTCATTTGAAACCTTTGCAAAACTGGCATCTGTGGCACATTTCGTACGTTTGCGTTGCTTGCAAACAAAGCCTAACTACTTGTTATCTTTTCGTTTGCTGTGCTACTACAACTTTGAAATCTGCTTACATCTACCAGTTTTGCAAAGGTTTCCATTTGTAAGCGTAAGTGAAGAATATTTATAAAACAATAAGTTGAGATTATTCGTTTCTGATAAGTGAAACTCAAAATGACGAGTTTTGCAGGATTCTCTATCATCAAAACCGCAAAACAGTACAAAATCATTACGAACCGCCAAAGAATATTCCATCGTCCGATAAAGAGTTCCATTGACCCCAAAGAACAGCCTTAAACATAGAAATCGTATCATAAGGCGGACGACCACCTTTGTCGTAGTAAATTTGCTTAACTTGTTGAATAATCAATAAAATCTATTGCCAGTTTATCAGTATGTTAATCTTCAACAAAGGCGACCTGTCCGCATATCGCTCCATCTTGTACTTAACCGTCTGCATGAAAAAACTACTCATCTTTTAATCCTACTGATAATTTATAACTTATTGAATTATAACAATTTTCTACTTTTGTGTCAAGCAAATTATAAATAAAATCAATTGGTTATGAAATTAAGCATGAATGGGGTGTAAAAAGTGAAAAAGGGGGTTTTGCAGCGGGTTCCGTAGGGGGCTATCCTGAGTGCTCGTACGTTAAGAAACCCCTGCAAAACCATTACTGAAACAAAAAATTTAATCCTGCCGTAGGATGGGCTTCCCAGCCACCCAAACGCCGTAGGCGTTAATCCATTGTATTTTAACAACTTTTTATTCAGACATATCGGACGGTTGGTGGGATGGGAAGCCCATCCTACGGCAGGATTAAATTTTTGTTTCTGATAGGGTTTTGTAG
>JAFZMY010000108.1 GCA_017553165.1 Neisseriaceae bacterium | reverse complement strand
TTGTACCCATTCTTCATCGGTGTTTTGCATGTCAGTGGGGCTGCCTGAAAAAATAATTTTGCCTTGTGCCATAAACAAAATTCTATCCACTAACGACAAGGACGCACCAATGTCGTGCGTTACCATAATGCCTGTGGCGTGTAGGGCTTTGGTGAGCCGTGCAATTAAATGTGCGGTAACGCCCAAAGAAATGGGGTCAAGCCCTGTAAAAGGTTCGTCATACAACATTAAAGCAGGGTCTAATGCAATGGTGCGAGCCAGAGCCACGCGTCTGCTCATACCGCCTGATAACTCGGACGGCATTAAATCCTGCGTGCCACGCAAGCCCACTGCGTCTAATTTAAGCAAAACCAAGTCGCGAATCACGCTTTCAGGCAATTTAGTATGCTCTCGCAAAGGAAACGCCACATTGTCATACACCGATAAATCGGTAAATAACGCCCCAAACTGAAACAAAACGCCCATAGAACGGCGGTATTGATACAATTCATCACGCGAAAACGCCGCCAAATCCTTGCCGTTAATCAAAATTTTGCCGCTATTCGGCTGCAACTGCCGCGTAATTAACCGCAATAGCGTGGTCTTGCCACAACCCGAACCGCCCATAATCGCCACAGATTCGCCGTGATAAATGGCAAAATTAATGTCGCTAATAATCGGACGCTCACCATAAGCAAATGATATATTTTGAAATTCTATAAATGGTGTGGTCATTTTAAATTCTCCATTTAATTTTTTAAAACTTATGCAAAATCAATTTTCATTAAGTATCTAATAATATTTTTGTAAAACAATTGGTTAAGGTTATTTGTTTTGCTACATTAAACTTACCAATGAATAGTTTTGCAGAAGTATCTATATTACCAAAACTTTTTCGGCAGAGTTTCATTTAATAAAAAACAGACAAATTGTATTTATTTAACAATTTGTCTGTTTTTATGTTTTTTACCAGAATTAGAATGTTTTTGTAAAGTTCAAGAATACTTTATGGTTATCGTAGTTGTAGAATGGTTGATTACCATCAACTTTGCGATATGAGTATACAAGACGAGGAGTAATTCCCCAGAAATGAATATTACGATGCCACAAAGATAGGCTTGCAGAATATTCATTAGCAACTTGTTGAATACCAAAAACGTCTTCAGCTTTATAACGGCGTTTGCCGTACCCTACGTTTAGACGTGTTGAAATACCTTTAGGCCATTCTTGTCCCCAACCTATACGCATACCATTACGGAAATAGGCGTTACTATCATCTTCGGCGTTTTTCTTGGACATGTCCCAACCTAAATACCAAAATTGTTTTTGATTAGGATATAGAACAATTGAATTAGATAATAAATAGTTTTCGCCGTCTAAATAATCGTATGTATCAGCATAAGAATCTTTGCCATATTCAAATGCACCTTGATAACGTAATCTTGGAGTTAGCCAACGAGAAGCATCAACACGGAAACCTGGTGTATTTACATAAGATTTCAATGATTTGCCACCACGAGAACCACCGCCATACCAACGTTTTTGGAAAAATGGCATAAAGGAAATTTCGCTACGTGGAGTTTGATAACCTATGCTTTGTCCAATGCGTGTGGTCAAATCATTGTATGGTTTAGCATTCCAATAATAAGAACCATCAGCACTACCTTCGAATGCTGTAAAGATACGGTCGGTTAATGCCCATTTTTTGTCAGCAGAAAATGAATATGAAAATCCTTGTCCTTTTTGAGGTTCAGTACTTGATGATAGAGTACTACCATCATCGTATACTATTTGAGTTCCTTTGGGAGGTACTCCGTTAATATTTTTTTCATTTAAATAAGATAACGAACCGTTAAATGACCATTTGTTGCGAGAATTAATAGCTGTTAAATATTGTTCAATAACTTTAATATCACCTTCGCCCAAAGCTTCTTCTGTACGCAATTTTTCGAATTGATCTTTAGATGCTTCGTATTGTCCATCACGGAATAGGGCAATAGCTAATTGGAAACGTAAGGTTTTAACATCTGGGAATGATGCAATCAATTTACGATAAAGAGATACTGCTTCTCCGTATTTACCATCATCCATATTGATAATTGCAACACTCCATTCCATTAATGACATGTCTTTATCTGGTACTTCGTGATAAATAGGTATTAACATTTTTAGAGCACGTGCATCACCAGTACGAATTAATGTAGCTATCATTTGTTCTAATTCACGTGGGTGTTGCAAAAGGTATTCTCGCGTAAGAACTACTTTGGGCTCATCTTTTTTTTCACTCGGTAAACTATCTGGTAAATTTTCTTTTTTGATTTGTTTTTCGCTTGGTTCTACTACCTTAATGGGGGTGTCTTCTGATGAAGGTTTTGTAATTCCTTCCATTCTAACAGGGGCTGGTGTAGAAGTTGTTGTAACATTATCAGCCCAAACACTAACAGGAAGTAGTGCCAGTGCTAACACCAATGATTTATATTTGAAATTAAGTTGTGATGATGTCATTGTTTACTTTTCCGTTGGTTTTCAAAAATAAAATTAGCACTATGTACAATAGACACAATGCTCAAAAACGAGAACGCATTTTATCGATAAAATTAAGTGTGGTCAAACACTTCATTTTTCAAAGAGTTAAGATAGATATTGCGTTCTTGTTTAATGAATTTGTGTATTGACTATTTGCTTGCGTTTAAGTTCAATTTAATTTTTATATAGTCCATTCACATCGAAATCATACAGCGTTGTTTCACCTTGTCGTATTATATTTATACTGCCGAAGGGGGCTATGTTTTGTCTGCTTTTGCTCTGAACTCATTATAATTTGTCATAAGAATACACATTAAGATACACAAAATATGAAAAACTATCTTGGTAAATTGCGTAGACGTTTTTATAAATTGCAATATTATTTATCTCGTTCCTACTTGAATTTTCTTCCATACAAAATTATTCAACGCAATATGGCAGATGTTCTATCTGAATATCGAAGTCTGCCGGAAAGTGTACAACATAGCATTGCAAGTAGAGTAGGGTATTACAATCAATTAACTGATAAATATCATATTAGTGGTAATTTGGGATTTGTTGGAAGTTTTAAGAATAATCGTGCTTCGGCTTACTTTTACGACCTTGCCCACTACTTGCGTTATTTTCCTGAAAAAACGCCGTTTGCTTATATTTTTGGTGATGTAACCCATATTCCAAGTCAGCCTTCTTTGGTGAAAAGCCGTCCTATTGCTGACAATAATCAAAATTCAGTATTGCTAAAATTAGATAGTGTTCGACATTTTTATACAGTTGCCGACCCATTTTGTTTCGCTGATAAAAAAGATTTACTGGTGTGGCGTGGTGCTGTACATCAAAGTCATCGTTTAGAATTTTTGCAAAAATTCTACGCACACACTTTGTGTGATGTGAAATGCGTATATCAAAAATCTGCCAATCAACCATATCACGGCAAATTTATGAGTATCAAAGAACAACTGCGATACAAGTTTGTGTTAAGTATTGAGGGTAATGATGTTGCAATCAATACTAAATGGATTATGGCAAGTCAGTCTTTATGTGTGATGACTACGCCTAAATTTGAAACTTGGTTTATGGAAGGTTTGTTGCAGCCAGATGTGCATTTTGTGCATGTGGAAGATGATTATGCTAATTTAGATGAAAAATTGTCGTTTTATCTTAAACACCCAGCAGCAGCAGAAAAAATAATTAACAATGCTAATCAATGGGTAAGTCAATTTTTTAATAAAAAACAAGAATTAATTACAGCAGTGTTAGTATTGCAAAAATATTTTGAACATACACAAAAAATAGTATGAAACCTTTGCAAAATTAGCATCTCTTTGCACATTTAGTATGTTTGCGTTGTTTGCAAACAAAGTCTAACTACTTGTTATGTCTTTGTTTGCTGGCTACTACAACTTTGAAATTTGTTCACATCTACTAATTTTGCAAAGGTTTCAGTCTGCCGGAAAGATTGTTTACATCAACAAAATTTCTGCAAAACTTAATTTTCTATTAATTTTGAATAACAAATAATGAAAAATAAGTTTTGCAGAATGTTTTGTAAATTTTAATAAAAATATATTTTAATCAATATGTTACATTCCAAAAATCATTAGAAAAGATTTAACCATAAATACTGCCGGAAAATAGACAACATACTGAAAAAATGGAGTAGCCATTACTAAAAGAATGATAATCCAAGTGCCGTATGGTTCTATTTTGCTAAACTGCATTGATAGTTTAAGTGGAAGAAATGAATCCAATACTCTACCGCCGTCCAAAGGTAGAATGGGAATCATGTTGAAAATGCCTAAAAAGGCGTTAATCAACATGCCGTACATCGCCATATTTTGTATAGCTTGTGCAAATTGATGATTTGAGTAAGATGCCGCAAATACGATAATTCCCCATGCACACATCATTAATAGATTGGATAATGGTCCTGCTAACGAAGTCATACGTATTCCACGTCTCACATCGCGAAAGTTACGAGGAATAATCGGTACAGGTTTTGCCCAGCCAAATATCAAACCAGTACCAGCTGCGTTAGATAATATAAATAATGTTAATGGCACGATAATTGTGCCAACAGGATCGATATGTGCGATTGGATTAATGGTTAATCTTCCCATTTGTTCTGCGGTTCTATCGCCGAAATGACGTGCAGCATAAGCATGTGCAGCTTCGTGCAGGGTAATTGCTAATAGCAACGGTATTATCATTAATAACATTGCTTGTAAATTAAAATCCGTCATTGTGTTGTGTGTCTTGAAAAGTTATATTAAACATGTGTATTATACATTTAATAAGAGTCTGCCGGAAAAATATTGCTTTCCGGCAGACTTATAAATAGCATGTTTTGAAGTTTAATTTTCAAAATATTATAATTGAAAAAATTTATAAACTTACCGATTGGTTATAAATAAAATTTAATATGTTGAACAGAATATTTAGCAAGATTTTATTTTTTATAGCATTAGTTATATCCTGCATTTCGTTTGCGGCAGTTGATCCATCTGACTTGCTCGAACCATTAGAGGCTTTTTCACCCAAGATAGTTGTGAGTGATAAAAATGCGGTTGTGCAGTTTACAATTGCTGATGGTTACTATCTTTATCGTAGCAAAACATTGATTTCTACTACTCCTGAAAATGTTTTTGGAGAAGTTAAGTTTTCTTCTGGTGAAACAAAAGAAGATAAATTTTTTGGCAAGCAAGAGATTTATCGCAATAATGCACAAATTACCTTGCAAAATGATAGTGAACTTCCAACTCCAACTGTGATTAATCTTACATTTCAAGGTTGTGCTGATGTTGGAATTTGCTATCCTCCGCACAGTGTTACGTTTACCATTAAAGGTACAGGAGTTTTTCAGCCTGATAGTGCTGTGAAAAAGAAAAAACGTACATCTTTCTTTTTTTCGCAAGATAATTCTCCTGATACAGATGCTAATTCAGTATCAGAAGGCACCCAATTGGGTGCTAATTTATTAGCTTTTTTTGTGGCTGGGATTGTATTAAGTTTTTCGGCATGTATGTATCCTCTGTTGCCAATTGTCTCCGCAACGGTGTTGGGAAAAGATAAGTTGAGTAAAAAACGTGCATTATTATTATCTTTCTCGTATGTGCAAGGTTTGGCTTTGACTTATACCATTGTAGGAGTGATTGCCGCATTAACTGGTTCGCTATTAACCGTTTGGTTACAGAGACCTGTGGTTATTTTAACTGCTGCATTTTTATTGGTAGTTTTGGCTTTGTCGATGTTTGGTTGGTTTCAAATCCAAATGCCAGCGTCAATTCAACAGTTTTTTTCTGAAAAATCCAATCGTCATCAAGGTGGAAAAATAATTGCTGTATTTTTGATGGGAGTTTTTTCTGCACTTATTATTGGACCTTGTGCCGCACCGCCATTAATGTTTGTATTAGGATATATTGGACAAAGTGGCGATATTTTATTAGGTGCTTCAACTTTATATGTTTTAGCATTGGGTTTAGGCTTGCCACTGATGGTGGTATCGGTGTTTGGAGCACATTTTCTGCCACGTGCAGGAGCTTGGATGCGTGCTGTTCAAGTGTTTTTTGGTTGTTTATTATTAAGTGCAGCGGTATTTATTGCTACTCCATTTTTACCGAGAGAAGTGATAATTGCATGTTATTCTTTGATTTTTTTAATTCCTGGCGGTTGGCTTTTGGCACGTTTCCAAAAGTTTTCCGGCAGACTTAAAACATTATCTTTGATAACTGGTAGTTTATTGATAATATTAGGTTTTTCTGTATCTTATATTGCTGTTGCCTATGATGATTCGCTATTGCATAGACATTTGCATCTGCCTCAAAAAACACAACAAATCACTCATAAAGTTTTTACTACTAAACTTGAATTGGAAGAAGCAATCGAATTAGCATTTGCCTCGAAAAAAGAAGAGGTGGTGTTGGTGGATTTTTATGCGGATTGGTGTGTGTCCTGTCGAGAAATGGCAGAAAGCACTTTGAAAGAAGATATTGTTTGGCAAGAGATTGATAAAGGACGTTTTTTTACATTTGATGTAACTCTTAATACCGATGAACAACAAGAAGTTTTACGTGAATATGGTTTGTTTGGACCACCAGGTTTATTTGTATTAACTGCTCCTGATAAACATGGTAAGCCTTTGATTGGTTTTGTAAAATCATATGATTTAATCGATTGGGTTAAACAACAAAAGTCTGCCGGAAAAGATAATTGAAGAAATTAAATACAACACCCACCCAACAATGTTGAAATTAAACCTTGTTGGGTGGATGTTTGCGTAAAGAAACCCTTTTAAAACTACCACCTACCAGAGACTCCTGCAAAACTCGTTTTTTTCATTATCCGTCATTTTGAGAAATTCCTGCAAAACCCTGTTTTTCATCATTCGTCATTCGTAAGCGATAGCGAAGAATCTTTATAAAAACAATTAGTTGGGATTCTTCGTTTCACTGAGTGAAACTCAGAATGACGAGTTTTGCAGGAGTCTATACCAGTTTTACATTGGTTTCTTAAAGCTTATTATCTTTGCTTTTTTTTGAACTTTGTATAAATCATCATGCAATTCTGATAATTGCTGATTAGTTGATTGAATATCAAATTCTTTGGGGTCGAAGTCGGCAAAGTTTTCAAGAAATTCTTTGTCAAATTCATAAGCACGGTCGTATTCTTTGCCTTGAATGGCTTTTTTAAATTCTTGATACCCCCACGCTCCGCCAATATCTTCCAATGGACAAGCGTTTTTGCCTGCCAAACACACAATCGGACACGGCAAGGGTTTTTCTGGCGTGTATTTATCGTCTTCTAATGTGATTGTGTGTTTCCAATCATCGCCAAAATCATAGTATTGTTTGAGTTTGGGTTCGTTGATATGCAAAACTTGCGACAGAATAAAATCTTGGGCGTTTTTTTCGTCATCTGCTAAAAAATCGCCATCTTCATCATCATCGAACCAATCATTTTTAACGCTATACCAAATGCCTTTTTTATCTTCAAATGCAGATAAATGCGTGGCACTCCACCCCATAGCAATGATTAACACCTTGTTAAAATCAGCCAAATTGATAGAACGCGGCACAACAATGCGTCGCCACACGGTTGGTGTAACATTTGATAATTGAATTTTGATTAAATACAAAGCGTTATCGTCTTTTTTTGCCATTTTGCATATCCTTATAAAAGAGTTTCAGGCAGCCTGAAATTATTTATTCTTCAATAAATCCAATAACTTGCCGTGTATTCCTTGAAAACCGCCGTTACTCATCACCACAATATCATCGCCGTTTTCAGCGTTTGCAATAATGGCTTGTAACATTTTATCAAAGTTTTCAAAGACTTGTGCTTTATCGCCCAAAGACTTTAAGGCTTCGGCAACATTCCAGTCTATGCCGCCAGCGTAGCAAAAAACTTGGTCTGCCAAACCTAATGACGGTGCGATTTGGTCTTTCAGAGTGCCTATTTTCATGGTGTTGGAACGCGGCTCTAACACGGCAATAATTCTGCCTGATTTTTTCGTGCGTTTCACGCCGTCTAAAACGGTGGCAATCGCAGTGGGGTGGTGAGCGAAGTCGTCATAAACCGCCACGCCATTGACCGTGCCTTTTAATTCCATACGCCGCTTGACGCTTTTAAATTGTGATAAGGCAAGGCAGGCAGTTTCAACCGATACGCCCACAAATTGTGCCGCTAAAATTGCCGCTAATGCGTTTGAGCGATTGTGCTGTCCTGTTAGTTCCCATTTAATTTCGCCAACTTTTTGATTGGCTAAAACAATATCAAAACCGCCATTTTGATTATCTTCAAAATGTAAGCCATTGTTATGGTTAAAATATTCAACAGGTGTCCAGCAACCTTTGTCCAATACACTTTTCAGGTTGCCTGAATCTGCATTTGCCACAATCCGCCCATTGGCAGGCACGGTGCGGATTAAATGGTGAAACTGTGTTTCAATCGCGGATAAATCAGGGAAAATATCGGCGTGGTCAAATTCTAAATTATTCAAAACCGCCACAGTGGGGTGATAATGCACAAATTTCGAGCGTTTATCGAAAAAGGCTGTGTCGTATTCATCGGCTTCAATCACAAAGAGGTCGCTAAACTTCGAAAATGATACGGCGTTATCCCGCCTTGCCGTATTAGTTATACTGTCTTCGTCTCGATGCCTTGTCTCATTTTGAATTTTAGCGACCATATTGCTATTTTGCGGCAACCTTGCCGACAGCGTAAAGTTTTGCGGCACGCCGCCGATTAAAAAACCTGGTTTCAGACCAGCATATTCCAAAATCCACGCCAACATAGACGCAGTAGTGGTTTTGCCGTGCGTGCCAGCCACAGCTAACACCGTGCATGGTTGCAAAATATTTTCAGCCAGCCACTGCGGACCTGAAATATATGGCAGTTTGCGGTTTAAAATTTCTTCCACCACAGGCATACCGCGTTTGGCAACATTGCCAATCACAAAAATATCCGCAGGGTTGTTGTTTAACTGCTCTGCGTCAAAACCCTCGTGAGCGTGAATGCCCAAGTTTTCTAACTGCGTACTCATCGGCGGATACATTTTGTTGTCGCAAC
The DNA here is from genome assembly GCA_017553165.1 of Neisseriaceae bacterium. GTDB lineage: Bacteria > Pseudomonadota > Gammaproteobacteria > Burkholderiales > Neisseriaceae > RGIG9985. Next base: position 3,841 of record JAFZMY010000108.1, on the reverse strand, counting down.
CTGTAACAGTAAAACCTGCTTCCTTTGCGAGTGCCGCCAATGACCCCATAAAAGTGCCACCAATGCCGATAATGTGAATGTGCATCTTTAATATCTTATGTTTATTTGTATAAATTAATTTTTTTATTTTAACATTTATAATTAAGTTGTAGTATATTTTCCAATTAAATTTTTCCGGCAGACTATTAAATTAAATAAATAGTCTGCCGGAAAAATATTATAAATAATAAATTATTATAATAAATTGTTTTATTTTTATAATTAAAAAAAAATAAATATAAATATTTTTTTACATTAATGATAAAATAAGATAGAATGCACGGTTTTACAAATTAGAAATACTAAAAATGCAACAGCTTACGCTTGACTTGTTTGATCAACCAACTGCATCATTGTCATCGTTTATTGTTGGACGAAATACCGAATTGATGCACTATTTGACTGACAAGGTGGAATCTCCAATGTTTATTTGGGGGGAGTCAGGTTGTGGTAAAACCCATCTGCTAACTGCGTGGCTTGGTGTTAGTGATAATCTCAAGACCTTGTATATTGGCAATAATAAGAATGCACTGTTTTCAATTCCAGAGTATTTGCCTGTGCGTGTTGCGGTAGATGATATTCATTTGTGTGATGAAAAACAAGAAGTTGCATTATTTGCTGCATTTAATTATTGGCGTGATGCCGGCGTGGAAATGTTGTTTTCTGCAAATGTACCACCACAACGTTTGCCATTGAGAGAAGATTTGCGTACTCGTATGGCATGGGGTATGGTGTATGAGATTCAACCATTGACAGATGAAGAAAAAATATGTTTATTATCTGAATGGGCAAGAAAAAGACAGCTTTATATAGATGAAAATGTATTTTATTATTTGTTGCGTTATATTAGTCGTAATATGTTGGTTTTAATTGATAAATTGCAAAAATTAGATGATTATTCCCTTTCTTGTGGACGCAAAATAACCTTGCCACTGTTGCAACAATTTTTACGAGAAAATAAATGAATTGTTTAGCTATATTTGATTTAGATAATACTTTAATTACTTGCGACTCCGATGTTGCATGGGCTTCTTATTTAACCCAAAAAGGTATTTGGAAAGAAAAAGAAGCACAATTGCGTGATAAATTTTACGATGATTATGATAATGGTTGTTTGGATATTGATGCTTTTTTGCGTTTTCAATTATCGGCATTGGCAAAATTTTCTCCGGAAAATTTAAATAATATGCACCAAGAATATATGTCTAAATATATTAAGCCGCATATTACTAAAACTGCGATTGAATTAGTAAAAAATCATTTAGAAAAAAATGATGAAGTTTTATTAATATCTGCAACCAATGAATTTATTATTACTCCAATTGCACATGAATTTGGAATTAACAATATTATTGGAGTTTCTTTGGAAAAAGATGATAAAGGTTTTTATACTGGAAAATATTTAGGCGTGCCGAGTTTTAGAGAGGGTAAAGTAATACGTTTACAACAATGGTTAACTAATAATGGTAAAACGCTTGATGATTATGAAAATACATATTTTTATAGTGATTCGCATAATGACTTGCCATTATTAAGTTTGGTTAAAAATCCAATAGCGGTTAATCCTGATAAAAAATTAGCACAGCATGCAAAAAATCTATCTTGGAAAATAATTAATTTTACGGAATAAATGAATTATGTTAAAAACATTATTAGGTGGAAAAATTCATCGAGCCACAGTTACAGAAGCAAATTTAAATTATGTTGGTAGTATTACTATTGATGCGGATTTATTAGATGCGTCTGGGATTTGTGTTAGTGAAAAAGTACAAGTTGTAAATAATAACAACGGAGCACGTTTAGAAACCTATGTTATACCAGGTGAGCGTGGTTCAGGGGTAATATGCCTTAACGGTGCAGCTGCACGTATGGTGCAAACTGGTGATGTAGTTATTATTATGTCTTATGTTATATTAAATGAATCAGAGATTATTAATCATAAACCTCGTGTGGTTCTGGTTGATGAACATAATCATATAAAAGATGTTATACATTATGAAGTAGCTGGGACTATATTATAAATAATTAATTGTTCATGAAAAACTTTTCCGGCAGACTTATTTAATGATAGATAGTCTGCCGGAAATGTTTTTAAAGAAACCCATTGTCAATTAGCTTCTGCAACATATTTCTCACGTTTAGAGACTCCTGCAAAACTCGTCATTCTGAATGAAGCTAAGCGAAATGAAGAATCTAACTTGTTATTTTATAAAGATTTTTAGTTTCACCTATCGGCTCGCAGAAACTTCGTTTTCGCTTCGCTCAAAATGACGAATTATAGAAAAATCTAGTTTTGCAGGAGTTTCGTTTATGTTGCTCGCAAATAAAGCCTAACTACTTGTTATGTCTTTAGTTGCTGTGCTATTACAACTTTGAACTATGCTCACATCTACCAGTTTTGCAAAGGTTTCAGTCTGCCTGAAACTTTATTGTATTGGATCTTTTTGATTTGCAATACTAAACCCATGTTGTCGCAATAAACAACTATCGCACGCACCACATGGTTTATCTTGATTTTGATAACAACTCCAAGTGTGTTGTAGCGGCACGCCCAATTCAATTGCTTTTTCTACAATTTGAGCTTTGGATAAATGCACCAATGGAGTGTGAATGGTGATGTTTTCACCTGTGCCTGTGTTGATGGCTTGATTTATTTGTGCGATAAAATTTTCAGAACAATCAGGATAACCACTGCTATCTTCTTCAACCACGCCGATAAAAATATCGTGAGCGTTATATCTTTGAGCAACTGCCGCCGCAATTGATAGAAAGATACCATTTCTAAACGGCACATATGAATTAGGTAATTTTTCTTTATCCAAACTATGTTGGCGAATTGGCATTTGCACATCAGTTAATGAATTGCCGCCAATTTGTGCAATAAAATCCACATTCAATACTATTTTCTGTGCCACAGATAAATCATCGCACAATAGATTAAAACATTGTTTTTCTTTATCCATAGTGCGTTGATGATAGTCAAAATGTAGGGCAATAATTTGATATCCCATAGATTTAGCAAGATAAGCGGCAGTCGCACTATCCATACCACCGCTAATAACACACACAGCTGTCGGTTGCATTAATATTCCTTAAATCAAAAATAAGTTTCAGGCAGCCTGAAAATTGCTCATTGCTCATTGAGGTCTACTCCCTACTCAACGCTGCCACTGGGTCTAATTTGGCGGCGTTTTTGGCGGGTAGGTAGCCGAAGATAATGCCGATTGCGGTGGCGGTGATGAATGCACCTATCATTGAAAATAGGGAGAATGACAACTGCACGCTGGGTGTGATTTTGGGCAGCACCACGCCGACACCTAATGCTAACAGCATACCGATAATGCCGCCGATTAGGCAGATGAGTGCGGCTTCGATTAAAAATTGTTGCAAAATATCTTGGCTTCTCGCACCGATTGCCATTCTCACACCGATTTCTTGTGTGCGTTCGGTAACCGATACTAACATAATATTCATCACGCCAATGCCGCCCACAATCAGCGAAATCACCGCAATAGCGGAAATCAGGTATTTCATACTGTCAGTTACGCTTTCCATTGTTTTACGCACGCTGTCGCTATTCATAATGGAAAAATCCACAACACCGTGTCTATCTTGCAGAATGCGGCTGACCACATTTTCTGCCGCCGAACTGGGTATGGTATCTTTGAGTTTGAGCGTAATCGAGTTAATGTAAGTTTGCCCAAGCAAGCGGTTCATCACGGTTGTATAAGGCATCCACACAGTTGAATTGTTGGCGTTATTAAAAGCGGTATTATTGCTTTCCGCCACGCCCACAATGGTT
>JAFZMY010000002.1 GCA_017553165.1 Neisseriaceae bacterium | reverse complement strand
TATTTATTCATCAAAACAATCGAATTATAATTCTTCCATTCATTTAAAATTGAGAATATTTAAAATGGCAAATATTTCAGATAGTTACACCTTTAACAACGGCGTTGTGGTGAAAAACCGTTTAGCGGTTGCACCGATGACGCACTGGTCGTCTGATGAAAACGGACACGCAACGGAAGACGAGTTGAATTTTATTCGTCCGCGCGCTCACGGTTTTGGTTTGTTTATTGCGGCGGCAACGGCGGTTAATCCGCAGGCTGTGGGTTTTAAAGGTGAGCCGTCTGCTATGCGTGATGATGATATTGAACATCTGAAAAAAATTGCCGATACCATTCATTCGTCAGGAGCGTTGGCGATTTTGCAACTGCATCACAGCGGCAAGGATAGGCAAGCGAATGCGAATAATCCTACCGAAGTTGTGGCACCAAGTAGGGATACAGCAAAACAGGCTCGTGAAATGACGGCATCTGAAATCACGCAAACCATTGCCGATTTTGGTGGGGCCACTCGCCGTGCTATGGCGGCTGGTTTTGACGGCGTGGAAATTCACGGTGCGAATAATTATTTGCTGCAACAGTTTTTGTCTGCTCATCACAATCATCGCACAGACGAGTTTGGCGGCAGTTTGGAAAATCGTTTGCGGTTTCCTTTGGCTGTGGTCGATAGTGTTCAGTCAGCCTGTAAGGATAATCCCCAGTTTGTTATCGGCTATCGTTTGACCCCAGAAGAAAAACACGAGCAGGGTTTGACTATGTCTGACAGTTTGGCGTTAGTCGAAGCGTTAGCACAGCGAAAGTTGCAATATATTCATATTTCTTTGCAAAATTTTTATAACAAAGCAAGGCGAAATGCGGATACAAACCGCTCTCGTATGGATTTGTTTTATGAAAAATTGCAGGGTAAAAATGTGGCGTTAATCGGCGTGGGCAAATTGAATACGCCGCAAAAGGCGATAGACGCTTTGAATACTGGCTGGACGGACTTTGTGGCAATCGGTATGGGCGTTTTGGCAAACCCTGATTTTGGCGAAAGAGTGGCAAGCAACAACAATCAAGGTATGCGAAAAATGCCCGATTTAAGCCGTAATGCAGCATTCAACCAAATGCCAGAAGCTATGTTTAACCAGTTTTTGGGCTTTGTCCCGAAACCTGTATTAGCAGTCATTCGCGTGACAGGAAAGGTGAAAAGATTGTTTGGTAAATAGTAAATGTTTTCAGGCAGCCTGAAAAATAAATTACAATGTGTTTTTTGATTAGGAGTAACAAAATGGCAAACATTTTAATGATTAACGGCTCGCTTAATCCGAATGGATTTAACCAGCAATTATTAAATAAAATCAAAGAGTTAATCGGAAATCGGGCGGCGGTTTCGGTTTTGGACTGGCAAGCCGTGCCGTTTTTTGTGCAGACGCAGGAATTTCCTGCACCTAATGCTGTTGAAGAAGTTCGGCAAGCGGTTAAGAACGCTGATGCCATTTGGTTTGTTTCGCCTGAATACAATTATCAAATTCCCGGCGGTTTGAAAAATCTCACCGACTGGCTGTCGCGTTCGCTTGACCCTGCAAACCCACGCGGCGAAAGTGCCATTCACGGCAAAATCACCACAGTATCCGCCGCAAGTGCAGACGGCGGCTCGCATGTGCGTCCTGTGTTAGAAGACTTGTTAGCCTTTATCCGCACCCAAGTTGTTCGTGAAAACGCCACAGGCGTGGCAATCAAACCCACAAACTGGGCAACAGGCGTTTTGGAATTTAACGATGATGATATTCACAAATTAAATCAACAGGTTGAAACACTGTTAGCGAAGTTAGCGTAAGCGGTTTGAGTAAAAAAATCGGTTTATTTGTATAAAAAACTTCTGCAAAACCCAATACAGAAACAAAGAAATCGATCTGTTGTTGGCTTGGGCGATGTTACAACAAAACAACATGAGAGACTCATGCAAAAAACGTCATTTTTAAGTTAAGAATAGCGAAACGAATAATCTCAACTTCTTTTTTATAAAGATTCTTCGCTATCACGTCATTACGAATGACTAGTAGAAACCCCTGCAAAACACTTACTGAAACAAAAATTTAATCCTGCCGTAGGGTGGGCTTCCCAGCCCACCAAAACGCCGTAGGTGTTAATCTATTGTATTTTAACAACTTTTTATTCAGCTCTATTGGGCGGTTGGTGGGCTGGGAAGCCCACCCTACGGCGTTTCTTTTTCAAAAATTAGGTTTAAAGGACAAAATGGGTGATATTTTGATAACTTACAAAAAAATATTGCTAATAGGATATGATTTATTTATTCTGATTTAGTCAGCAAGCAAAAATCGCAATAAATAAACAAAAACGGTTTTTAATACTCAAAACATTTGAACCTTGAAAAAACAATATAGATAAGGCGTTCAGAGATTTCTATCACCCCATTTGTCCTTTACACCTAATTTTCAGTTGTTTTATTTTGCAATGTTCAATTAACAAATTGAAATTATTAACAATAGTAGAATATATGTTTTTGCTTAAATTCAATTACAAGATTTCTATTGAAAACCATCTGCATCTACATACCCAACAATTTCACCATTTTCATCTAATAAAGCAGACCAATCTAAACTTTTATCAGTGGTAAAAGGAATAAAAAATACCTTATCCGATTCAAGATTAGTATTTGCTACTGCCTTATCGATTAAACTTTTTTTATCTTTATTTGCACGTATTTCATAAAGTTTTGCAACAGGTTTCATAACAGAACGCACAGCTGCAATATCTCTTTCTTTATCATAAATTTGCCAATTATTTGGACGTGCAATTGGCTCAACTCCTGATAGCGAAAGCGTAATATCGTCCATATTAGTAGATGAATTTTTCTTTAATGAAATTTGACGAGGTCCAAACTTTGGAAGACTTTGTAATTCAGGTAATGCTTTGGCTATATCATCTTTTTCTAATTGTGCTACTGTTACAGTAGAAAATCTATCTTTATCAAACGCATAATACACAGGACGTGCAATATAAACAGTGTGCATACCATAAATTAACGCAGACAATTGAATAATACCAACTAATGATAAATCTAATACAGTTTCTTTACGTGATTTTTCCGGATTAGCTAAAATTAATGTCATCAATGGACCACAAACAACATCAACCGATGCCACCAAAAAAAACAGAGTTACCCCACCCAAAGAACGATAAAAAGGATAGGCATACCAAACCTTAAATACCAACAGTGCAGTAAGCGATGCCACAGCAATACTAATGATTAAATGAAATAATGACAATTTGGTTGCAAAACGCAAACGATTTTTAAATGACATAAAGTAAATCCACGTGAAATTTTAAAAATTAATCATTCTGAACAAAAAACATTGCAAAAATACAACAAGATGAAAAAATATTTAAATACTATTCATGCAAAAATTCACATGTAGGTGTTCTTGCAAAACTCGTCATTCCGAATTTTACACAATGAAGAATCTAACAAATTATTTTGTAAAGATTTTTCATTTCGCTCAAAATGAATAGTAAATTAATTAATTTAACGACACTCGGTAGGAACATAACTAGCCGGAATCGGTTTTTCTGACTTTACAATGCCAGTAAACCCACGAGATTCTCCGGTTGTTGCGGTTGCAGAAGCACACACCCACTCTACCAATCCTGGTTCCAAAGCTGCTGTCCATAAAGTTTTTTTATTAGTGTAAGGAGTAAATGTAATACTTTTACCATCTAATTTTGAGCCCAACACTTTATCGCTTGCAGTTACTTCAATTACTCCTGTATTAGGATATACTTTAATTTCTTTTGCATATTTGGTTTTATTATCATCATAAGTAGATGATATAGCAATAGCAAATGCATTCACCGCAATCATTCCACCAGTTTGATATGCCTCTGCAACAGATTGCCGTAATCCACCTGCGATAGTCACTAATTCAGTAATTTTAGCACGTGCAGTATAAGTCTGGTATGCAGGTAATGCCAACGCAGCTAAAATAGCAATAATAGCTACCACAATCATTAACTCAATTAAAGTAAAACCAAACTGTTTCATTGTTAATCACCACAACAATATAATAAATAGATTAAGGACACAATACGTGCCCTTAATCTATCATCGGTTAATCAAAAAGTATAACTTAATCAATATCCACAGATTAACGGCACTCACTTGGTGCGTATTTAGATGGCAAAGTACCTTTCGTTGCAGGTGCTGGAATACCGTGAGCCTCCAAAACTGCAGAAGACACAGATGCACAACCCCAATCTATAGCTCCTGACAAACCACTCGCTAAATTTTTACCACCAACAGCAGGAACAAGAACCAATGTTTTGCCACCAGCTTGTGTTGGGAAACCGCTTTTCGTACCAGCATCTTGCAATGTAACCGTAATAGAGCCGTTATCAGAAATAGACATTGATTTAACGTATTTAGTTTCAATTTCACTTGCTGGGGTCGAATTCAATGCAGCTATAGCAGCTCTTACACCAGTCATGCCATTCACTTCAAAACCTTCACTAACCAAGCTCTTTGGAGAAGCAGCTGCTGTCAATGCTTCAGATACTTTTGCACGTACAGTGTAGTCTTGGTAAGCTGGTAATGCCAAAGCAGCCAAGATAGCGATAATTGCAACAACGATCATCAATTCGATTAAGGTAAAACCTTTTTGTAAGCTTTTCATGTCAATACTCCTTAATGAGTTAAGTTTAATCAGAATGGTGAAGAATTTTCCTCACCTGTCACCGGTATTCCTGCAATGTGTGTGCCAAACTTGTGTTAATATAAATAAGTCATTGTTTTTTTAATTTAATTATTTTTTGTGATGTGTTGATAGCGAAAAAGGAGAAGTTTTGAACAAAATTTTTGAAACTCTTACCAAACTCATCATTCTTTATATTTATGCAGTAAAAATTAATAATATAACTTATTGTTTTACAAAAGATTATTTGTACGCTTACGCATTCTCTCGCAGAAATTTCGGTTTGATTGTTTCGTAATCCCTTATTGACTTCGTCAATAAAGATTTTTTACCTGACGGTATTGCAGAAACTTCGGCTTGATAACTTTCGTCATCTCTTTTTTACAAACTTTGTTTGTAAAAAATTTCACTTCGTGAAATAAACCTTGTTTTAGCTTCGCCTTGCGGCTCGCAGAAACTTCGGTTTGATTGCTTCACAATCCATTGATTTACTTCATAAATCAATGATTTTAGTCTAACGACTAAAACAAACCTTGTTTTGTAGGAGTATCAAAGAATACTCTTTGAGTAGCAGAAAAATGATGGACGGTGATAAATGGAGGTTTGCATTGGTTTATGCTATGTGATTTAAAATGCTTGTGCAACAAGTTGCACACTCTGCGGTGTTGTTTTCCGAAAAGTAAGGTTGCAGGAGTCTTAATTGCTTATTAATTTAATCAATTTATCTGCCATTTTTTGTGATGCTCCTTGATGTTTGCTAATGAAATGGTGACTGTTATTTTTCATTTCTTGTTGTAGAGTTTGGTTTTTTAGTAAATCACAGCAGGTTGTTGCCCATTCTTCTGGGGTTAATACTTGAAGTGCCACTTTTGATTCAAGTGCTTCTTTGGTGGCTTGTGCAAAGTTAAATGTCGAGTATCCGAAGATAGTTGGTATATTGCAGCTAATCGGTTCTATTATATTTTGGCAACCGGTATCTACTAATGAACCTCCTACAAATGCTATATCTGCACATAGATAGTATGCGAATAATTCTCCCATACTATCTCCAATCCATATTTCAGTATCAGGGGATATATTGCAATTATCACTGCGTTTTTGTACTTTAAAACCTAATTTTTGGGCAATATCAAAGTTTGTTTGAAAACGTTCTGGGTGTCTTGGAATAATCACTAATAATGTTTGTTTAGGATAATCTATTTTTTTCCACGCTTCTAATAGTAATAAAGCTTCGTCTATTCCATTTTTCTCACGAGTGCTGGCACAGATAATAACTTGACGGTTGCCTATTTTTTGTTTGAATTGTTCTGCCAGAATATATGATTCTTTTGTTGGTAATATATCGTATTTACTGTTACCGCAAATTTTAACCGATTGTGCACCTATGCGGTGTAATCTCTCTTTATCTGCTTGGCTTTGGGATAATACTATTTGTAATGATGCAAAAGTTGGGCGAAATAGTTTATAAAATTTAAGATATGATGATAGTGATTTTTCCGATAAACGTGCATTGATTAATGCGGTGGGAATATTTTGATTACTGCATTCCAAAATATAATTTACCCAAATTTCTGTTTCCATAAATATGGCAATTATGGGTTGATGCTCTTGTAAAAATTGTTTTACATAAGATGGTTTGTCATAAGGTAAATAACGGCATTGAGTTGATGGAAATAATTCCTTAATACGTGCACGTCCAGTGGGTGTCATGCAAGTGATTAACCATTCTTTTTCCGGCAGACTATGTTGTATTATTTTAATAATAGGTACTGCTGCATTAATTTCTCCAACAGAAACTGCGTGTAACCATATAACTTGTTTTTTGGCATCAGGCATTGTTCCATCAAAACGTTCTTGCCAATATTCTAAATATGCTGGATTTTTACGTGCACGATAACGCAAATAAATGCGTATGATATTGGGAGATATGCTCCATAACATATTGTAAATTTTATGTATTATCACGGTTTGCTTCTTTGGATATTAAATGGTAATAGTGTTTTAATTATAATATTTTTTATTGTTTGTGAATATAAAAAAAACGCCCAAATGGGCGTTTTTTATTGGATTGTTTGCAAATTAGTTATTTGTATTTGCCAAGAAGCTGTCCATAGAGCGACCAGTTTGCATTGCTTCAATCATCCAGAATGGTTTGCGACCTTTACCAGACCATGTTTCGCCAGTGGTTGGATTAACGTATTTTTTACGATTACCAACATATTCTTTTAAATCGTCAAGAGAAATGTCGAATTTTTCCATTTTAGCTACGATTTCACGAATAGTAACACCGCGTTGGCTTCTCAATTGAGAAATTTCTTGGGCAATGCGTTGTTGTTGTTTAGTTAATTCTTCTAAACGTCTTAAGGTTTTTTGATCCATTTGGTTATCCTTTAATGTAAGATGGGTTAATCGAAAAATACGGACGCATTTTATAATTTATTTTTTTATTTTGCAATAGATATAGTGTGTTTTTTATTAATTTTTTTGTTTTTTATATTTTATTTGTTATTTATATATTGATTAAAGTTTGTTTTTAAATTGTGTCTGTTTTTTTGTAATATTGAAATAGCTTGGGTTTAGTATAGTAAAATCGCTTTAAGATTTATAGTTAATTCACACCAAACTCATCTATCTTTGTTTTGTCTTTCTGTGTTATTTATACTGTTTGCTTCGAAATGTCTTGACTATTTTTGATGGGAATTGACTTATAATGTTTGCTGTATTTATAAAAAGTATACATGTTCTACTTTTGAAGTAGTTTAATTATGTATGATAGAATGCACGGTTCTTATTTTTGCTTAATATTATAGTTTACAAAGTTTATGATCAGTACCAATAATCTCACCATGCAATTTGGTGAAAAACCTTTATTTGAAAATGTGTCGGTAAAATTTGATGGCGGCAATCGCTACGGTTTAATCGGAGCGAATGGTTCAGGTAAATCCACTTTTATGAAAATTTTAGGCGGTGATTTAGAACCCACAGCAGGCGAAGTGGCAATAGAAGCAGGCTTGCGTTTGGGTAAATTACGCCAAGATCAATTTGCTTATGAAGACCAAAGAGTTTTAGATGTGGTTTTAATGGGTCATACCGAAATGTGGGCAGCGATGACCGAGCGAGATGCAATTTACGCAAATCCTGAATCAACCGAAGACGATTATATGCACGCAGCGGAATTAGAAGCGAAATTTGCCGAATATGACGGTTACACCGCAGAAGCCAGAGCAGCGGAATTATTAGACGGTGTAGGCATTGAACAATCGCTTCATAACGCAAAAATGGCAGAAGTCGCACCAGGTTTTAAATTGCGGGTTTTATTAGCCCAAGCCTTATTTTCTAAACCCGATGTTTTGCTGTTAGACGAGCCGACTAATAATTTGGACATTAACACCATTCGCTGGTTAGAGGGCGTATTAAATGATTACGATTCTACGATGATTATTATTTCGCACGATCGCCATTTTTTAAATGAAGTTTGCACGCAT
>JAFZMY010000107.1 GCA_017553165.1 Neisseriaceae bacterium | reverse complement strand
GATTGTTGGTCGGCTAACATTGTATTGCCGAGCCAACGCCGCCGACTTTGTCTTGCGTATATGACAGCCATATCGCCGCTCTTTGATACGGTAGTAATCTGGTGTTCTTGTGTAGTTTCATTTCACTATTATCCTGCAAATAGTGTAAAGAACGCTAGGAATTTCTAACACGCACTTTGGTGAAGTTTTGGGTGCAAAAACTTACTTCACCAACCCACATGTCCCTTGGGAAAACAAGGTTTGTTTGATACAAAGTATCAAACCTTTTATGAACGAAGTTCATAAAAGGAGATGACGAAGTCATCAAACCGCAGTTTCTGCGAGCGAAGCGAAGCTAAAAGGACTGATTGAAAACTGTAACTTATTGATAAAACAGTATTTTGGCTTCGCCGAAACTTCGTTTTCCAAAGAGAACAGATTTTAATTTAATCAGTGATGAAGAACTAAAATTCGTTCAAGATGAACTTAACAACAGACCAAGAAAATCATTAGGCTGGCGAACCCCGAAAGAAGTCTTAAAGTGTTGCACTTGAAACTTTAATCTGCCATGCCTGAAAATAAAAACAGCATATTAATTTATGATGTTTTTTTATTTAATGAATAAGAGTGTCGGCAGAAATGCCTAATTCGGTTTTAATTTTTTTAATCATTGCCAAACTTAAAGGGCGTTTGCCGTTTAACACTTCGTAGGCTCGGTTTGGTCTGCCAAAGATATTAGTTAAGTCTTTGACAGTTAAACCTTTTTGTTCCATACGAAATTTAATTGCTTCAATCGGATCAGGTGGATCAATCGGATAATGCTCTTGTTCGTAGCGTTCAACCAAAGTGGCTAATACTTCAAAATAATCTGCGGTGTCTTGGTTAGCATTGTCAGGATTGTTGTCAAAAAACATACCTAATGCTTTTAAAGCGTTTTTGTATTCTGTTTCGGTTTTAATCGGTTTAAGTGTTTGCATTTTTATATCTCCATTTCGACAGTTTCGGCATTGATTTTGTCATAATCGCTATGCGTGCCGATAAATTTAATAAACAAACGCTCTGCGGCAAAATGATACGCCACAATCAGACGATATTGATTGCCCTTAATATTAAAAACCACACGATTATTTTTCAAAATACTGGCAGTCTTGAACTGGGCTTTAATATCGTGCGGCGTTTGCCATTTGGCTTTTGTGGCTTCGGCATACCACGCTTTTAATGGCTGTTCTGCATCTGGGTGCTGTTGCCAAAAACGGCGTAACGATGATTGTGCGATAATTTTCATACGCTTATTTTATCCCATAATGGGACTGTTTTTCAATTTTTTGTTTTTACCGCACAAACACCCATTGCCGACTATCTGATAGGCTATCGCAATATTCATAGCCGCCGTCATTGAAATTTTTTAACGCTTCGGCGTGTGTTATGTTGTTTTCTGCGGCAAATCGCACCATTTTGCCGCGTGCTTGTTTGGCGTATAGGCTCACGGTTTGGTATTTGCCGTTTTTGTATTGCTTAAACTGGGGCGTAATGATGGGTTGTGCTAATTCATCAGGGAAAACGGCGGAAAAATATTCGTTTGACGCTAAATTGATTAAATGCGTGGCGTTCTCTTCGTTCATTCGCTTTTGCAGTAAGTCGGTGATGGCTTTACCCCAAAATGCGTATAAAGACGGCTGCAATTTGGTACCCATTTCCAAGCGGTGCGGATAAATGCCGTCAAGGGGTTTTAATAAGCCGTATAAGCCTGACAATATGCCCAAGTGTTTTTGTATGTAAGTGATTGATTTTTTAGACATTGTTCTTACGGACAAACCCTCATACGCATCGCCGTTAAATAAATACACTGCCGGAAAGATCTGCTTGTCTATGTTCCAGTTGTGAAAACGTTCAAAGTTAAGCAATGCTAATTTATCTGAAATTCCCATTAACTGTGATAACTCATGCGGTGCTAATGACCGCATTTTTTCTACTAATATTTCTGCTTGTTGTATTAATTTTGGTTTTGTTGTCGCTGGTGGTAATGGTGGATTAGTTGGTGCTAATCGTTTGGCTGGTGATAGTAAAAAATATAACATAGTAATAATTTTGAATTAATTGAAAAGCAATTATTGGGTGAAACAAAAAAGGCTTCGGTGTAAAACCGAAACCTTTTTGCTGGATTTGTTTGAAAGTTTCAAATTATTTTTGAACTTTTTCAACAACACGTTTGTTCATACGAACATCAACGCGACGATCAGGTTCGATACAAGCAATCAAAGCAGTACGACGTTTTGCTTTGTTTTTGATGCTGCTAACTTCTGATTCGCATTGTGCTTGCATTTGTTGTTGAGATTCGCCGTAGCCAACAACGTTTGCAATTTTACCAGCATCAACACCTTGTGATACTAAATAGTCAGCAACAGTTTTCGCACGTTTTTCAGACAATTTTTGGTTGTATTTTTCTGAACCCATAAAGTCTGTGTGACCTTCTACGCTCAATGCAGTAACATCAGGAGCAGAAGCTTCTTGTGCGATTTGATTCAAAGTTTCACGTGCTTCTGGACGCAAGGTAGATTTGTCAAAGCCGAACAAGAAGTTTGCTTGCAATTTGTGTACTGTTTCTTGGTCAACATAAGTAACTTCTGGTGCAGGAGCATCAGGAGCTTTGTCGCCACACTCTACCAAACCGTTTGCATCTTTATTTAAGAAACTATTTTGCCAGCATTCACCGTAGTTATTGCGAACAACTTCGCGAGACTGCTCACTGATAGTATAACCGTCTTTTTCGTGTGCCATTGCACCGGTAGAAGCGATTAATGCAACAATCAGTGCGGTCAGTTTAAGCTGTTTGGTCATTGTTATTCCCTCATCAAAAATTTACAAACTTGCACCGAAATATTTATCGGACAAGCATCATCTAAACGCAGACCGCACCAAAAAGTGCGGCGTGTGAACATTTCAGGTATCTACTATAAAAAGACAGTAACAATATGTCAATATTTTTATGTGAAAATCTCTTGGCATTGTAGGTTTATTGTCGATAATCAATGGTGTGGTCTTCCACATTAATAATTTTAAGTTTTTATATAGCAAATCTTGAAATATTTTGTTTAAAAACTTGATTTTTATTGTATTTATTGTGTGTAGTCAAGATTTTTGTTTAATGAAATTTTTACTGTCTGTAATGGTTTTACTATGTTGTTGCTAATGACCATAACATAATGTTGTACAGTAACAACATTATCATTTTATGTTTTATTTTTATTTGTTATGTAGTTGCTGATTTAATCGTTTTGTCATCTGCTGTTTGTTTCTTGGCGTGCGATAGCAAGGTAGTGAAACATCGACCAGATGGTGAGTAAACATGCAATATACATCATGATATTGCCTATTTTGTATAAGCTTATATTCAATAATGGTATGTTTAAAATAAGTAAGGTGGTGATTGCTATCATTTGCACAGCGGTTTTTACTTTGCCAATATATGCTACGGCAACGCTACGTCTTTTGCCTGCCTGTGCCATCCATTCGCGTAAGGCTGAAATGGTTATTTCTCTACCAATAATAATCATTGCAACTATTGGATTAGTGCGTTCTAAATAAACTAATAAGATTAATGCTGCTGCGACCATTAATTTATCTGCTACTGGGTCTAAAAATGCTCCGAAATCTGATGTTTGTTGCCAACGACGTGCTAAATATCCGTCAAACCAATCGGTGATGGCTGCAATAACAAATATAAATGCTGATAGAAGGTTTTGCCATAAAGTTGGGATAGGTAGAAAAAATAATAGAGTAAAGACTGGTATTAATATAATACGCAGCCAAGTTAATGTCATTGGTAGATTCCAAGTCTTCATAGTGAATTTGTGGCAATAGTAAGTTTTTATAATTTTGTAATTATCACATTAAACGTATCAGATTGTCAGTATTTGATGATGTAATATGTAAATTTTATAAGTCTGCCGGAAAAATATTTTATTCAAATTAAAATTTTCCGGCAGACTTATCGTAAAGAAACTCCTGCAAAACTGGTAGATGTAAGATGAATTCGAGGCGTAATAGCACTTCAAATCGAAGACATAACAAGTAGAAGGGCTATCGTTTAAGCATAAGTACAACGTTACGAAATTGTACCACAGATGCCAGTTTTGCAGGAGTCTTGTAAAGGTAGTTGACAAGTATGGTATGTTAATTAATGAAACTTATGTAAAACTCATGATTATTAAATTTTTAATCGGAAAGTAATAGTCTAATTAATTGTTTAATAATTATATTTTCTCTTTACTTAAAGTTTTTGAAAAGTGAAAAACATAAGTTTCATAAGGATTCTATTAATGGATAAGAATATTTTGATTACGGAGTTAAATTAACATGATTTTTTTACGTAGATTATTGATTTTGTTATCGTTATTATGTTGCCGTTTGGTTGTAGCAGAACCATTACAGGTTACCGCAAGTTTTAGTGTTTTGGCTGATGTTGCACGTGAAATTGGTGGAGAACGTGTGCTTGTTCATGAAATTGTACATTCTAATCAAGATATGCACGTTTATCGAATTACGCCACAAGATTTACGTCAAGTGCGTTCGTCTAAATTGGTTTTGTTAAATGGTCAGGGGTTTGAACCGGCGGAGTTTGTGCGTTCGATTCAGGCTGCCAAAGTTCCATTTGTGGAAGCTGTGCAAGGTATTAATTTGATGGATAATCATGATGAACATGAACACGAACATAATGACAAGCACGAACATAGTCATGGTGATAAAGATCCACATGTGTGGCAAGATCCTGTTTTAATGCAGAAATATGCAGAAAATATTGCCAATGCTTTAATCAGCGTTGATGCAGCATCTTCTGATTATTACAAAAAACGTTTGGCAGATTATCAAAAACAACTCAAAGAGTTAGATGCTTGGGCAACTAAAGAAATTGCTACCATTCCGCTTGCAAAACGTAAAGTTTTAACAGCACATGATGCTTTTGGTTATTTGGGTGAGCATTATCAAATTCGTTTTATTGCACCACAAGGAGTAAGCGAAGATAGTGAACCATCGGCAAAACAAGTAGCGAATATTATTCGCCAAATAAAACAAGAGAATATTCGTGCTGTGTTTATAGAAAATATCAATAATCCACGTTTAGTACGTCAATTATCACGTGAAACTGGTGTGGATATATCTGGCAAATTATATTCTGATGCACTGCCGGAAAATAGTAGTTACATTAGCATGATGAAACACAATATATCGGAATTAGTGAAAGCAATGAAACAATGAGTTCTTCACAAACTTTATGCCGCAATGTTTCTGGGGTGTTGTTATTAGATAAAGCGGTTGGCATTTCCAGTAATAATGCGTTGCAACAGGTGCGGCGTTTATATCATGCCAATAAAGCTGGACATACCGGCGTATTAGACCCATTGGCAAGCGGTTTATTGCCGGTTTGTTTTGGCGAAGCAACTAAATTTGCTCAATATTTATTAGATGCAGATAAAGCTTATATTGCTACACTGAAATTGGGAGAAGCAACCGATACCGCCGATGCCGAAGGTAAAATCATCAAGCGTTGCGATTATTTACCAAGTTACGATGAATTTCAGTCCTCATGTATGGCGTTTATGGGTGATATTAAGCAAATTCCTCCTATGTATTCTGCAATTAAATATCAAGGACGTGCATTGTATGATTATGCACGCTCCGGCATTGAGATTGAACGTACGGCACGTGATGTACATATTCATAATATTCAAATTATGTCGTTTACTCTGCCGGAAGTGGTGTTAAGTGTTAAATGTAGCAAGGGTACATATATTCGTACATTGGCAGAAGATATTGCCGACCATGCTAATACTTGTGCACATTTGACAGGATTAAGACGAATTAACACTGCCGGATTCGATATAAAAGATGCTTATCAGTTTGATTTTTTATCAAAAATTGATATTGAAGAAATGGATAAATTACTGCTACCACCTGATATTTTGGTAGCACATCTGCCGGAAATTTATCTTAATTCATCTCAAGTTGAACGTTTACAACGAGGACAAGTTGTAGATTTATTGGGTAATTGTGATATAATCAACGTCCCTCGCATTTATAGTGATGAGGGACGCTTTATCGGATTAGGAAAGTTAGATGGAAATCATCTGCGTGCACTACGTCTGATGGCGTGTGGGAGTCGGTAAGGGATTTGTTCTCTGCCGGACTTGTCGAAAGATTTATTATGGAGTTTTTAACATGGCATTAACTGTTGAACAAAAAGCACAAATTATTAAGGATTTTCAACGCAAAGAAGGTGATACTGGTTCAAGTGAAGTTCAAGTTGCATTGCTTACTTTCCGTATCAATGATTTAACCGAGCATTTCCGTGTTCATAAAAAAGACCATCACAGTCGTCGCGGTTTGCTACACTTGGTTAGCCAACGTCGCCGTTTATTGACATATTTGCGTCGTACAAGTCCAGATACATATAGTAGCTTGATTGCACGTTTAGGATTGCGTAAATAATCAATTTAAGATTATAAATTTTAAATAGCATTTTCTAATTTGCCACTCGTGAATATTGAGTGGCTTTTTTTAATTGTTAAGTCTGCCGGAAAAAGTTTATTTTTATTATAATTTTATTCATTCTTATTGAGCGTATGATTGGAACGCCTACCCTACGGCGTTTCGTTTTTATATAAATAAAGCGTGCTTATGATTTCTTTATAATGTTTTCCGGCAGACTTAAAATTATTTGAAAACTTGTGTTTTATGATGCGTATTGCTTTTTTTATTTTATATTTGATTTCATTTCTTCCGATGCGAGTGATTCATAAAATTGCTCGTGTAATTGGCTTTTTAGCTTATTACTTGGCAAAAAGAAGACGGAAGATTGGTGAAATTAACCTTGCCCTTTGTTTTCCTGAAAAAACGCCACAAGAACGCACTCGTATTTTGAAACAACATTTTTTTCATATGGCAGCGATGCTGTTGGAATTTGGAGTAGGTTGGTATTCATCTGACAAGAGACTTTATGAACAAGCCGATTACATCAACAAGCATTATTTAGATGAAGCGATTGCAAGTGGCCGAAAGGTGATTTTGCTGTATCCACATTTTTGTGCTTTGGAGATGGGGGTGGCAAAGATTAATCAAGATGTTCCTTTGATTAGCATTTATTCTCATCAAAAAAACAAGACGATGGACGAGCAAATTTTGAAAGGCAGACATCGTTATAACAATGTTTTTTTATTGGGACGCACCGATGGTTTGCTAACTATTATTCGTGCGATTAAAAAACGTGATATGGTATTTTTATATTTGCCAGATCAAGATTTTGGAGAGAAAGATTCTGTTTTTGTGCCATTTTTTAATATTCAAACCGCAACTACTGATGGTTTATCGAGAATTGCTAAATTAACTAATGCTCTTGTGGTTCCGGTAGTGCCTAATCGTTTGCCTAATGGACGTTTTGAAGTAACTTTTTATCCTGCATGGGAAAATTTTCCAAGCGAAGATCATATTGAAGATACCAAACGTATGAATGCTTTTATCGAAGATAGGATTCGCGAATTGCCTGAACAATATTATTGGTTACACAAGCGTTTTAAAACTCGTCCTAATGGCGAAAAATCGTTTTATTAAAACTTTTCCGGCAGACTTAAATCTTTGCAAAATTAGTAGATGTGAGCAAATTTCAAAGTTGTAGTAGCACAGCAAACGAAGACATAACAAGTAGAAAGTCTTGTCGTTAAAAAGCAACGCAAACATACGAAATGTGCAAAGATATGCTAATTTTGCAAAGGTTTCAGACTATTTAAATTATATGATAAGTCTGCCGGAAAACGTTTTAACATAAGGAAACTTTTGCAAAACTTACACCTGTAGAAACTCATGCAAAATTAGCATCTGTGGCACATTTCTGTGAAATAAAAGAGACTCCTGCAAAACCTAATTTTTGAAAAAGAAACGCCGTAGGGTAGGCTTATCAGCCCACCAAACCGCCCGATAGGGCGGAATAAAAATCGTTGGAATACGATGAATTAACGCCAACGGCGTTATGGTGGTTTGTGTTGTCCCACCCTACGGCAGGATTAAATTTTTGTTTCTGATAGGGTTTTGCAGGAGTTTCTAAAAGTTAATTTATTGTTTTGTAAATACTATTTGCTTAATATCAGAATGATGAGTTTTGTCCAAATTGCAATAAGATATTTCCTTATTTGTAAGCTTAATAACAAAACCTTAAAATAAGCGTTTTTATAAAACTTATCGATATTTTCCGGCAGACTTGTCGTGTGAAAAACGGTTAATGGAATTTAAATCATGAGTATTGATGACAAAGAAATTGCCCAATATAACCTATCAGCATTAGAAGTATTTCAAATGGAAGCACAGGCAATTCTTGAATTAGCAGAATCTTTGGATAAATATAATTTTGCTCGTGCTGTTCATAGCATTTTGCATTGTAAGGGGAGAGTTGTGGTAACTGGTATGGGAAAATCTGGGCATATTGCCGGAAAAATTGCAGCGACTTTGGCATCAACTGGAACACCTGCTTTTTTTGTACATCCTGCCGAAGCTGCACATGGCGATTTGGGTATGATACTGCCGGAAGATATAGTATTAGCATTATCTCATTCTGGCGAAAGTAGTGAATTACTCTCTATTTTGCCAGCCTTAAAATATAAAGGTGTAACCTTAATTGCCATTTGCGGACGCAAACAATCCACTTTGGCACAACAAGCTGATATTTTGTTACACACAGCCGTTAAACGTGAAGCCTGTCCTTTGGGATTAGCTCCAACTACCAGTACTACGGTTGTGTTATCTTTGGGAGATGCTTTGGCAGTTGCCTTGTTGAAAGCACGAGGATTTACTCCTGATGATTTTGCACGTTCTCACCCTGCTGGTAGTTTGGGCAAACGTTTGTTATTGCGAGTGTCCGACATAATGCGTGATGCTGATAAACTTCCACTTATCACTCCTGATACTAAATTGCGTGATGCGATTGTTAAAATGAGTGAAAAAGGTATGGGTATGGTATTAATAGCACAAGATAATCAATTACTTGGCATTTTTACCGATGGTGATTTGAGAAGATTATTCCAAAAAGAAAAAGATTTAAGCGAAATATCAATAGCACAAGTAATGATAACAAATCCATTAACCATAACTTCTGACACTTTGGCAATTGAAGCACTGCATTTTATGGAAAATAAACGGATTCACAGCTTGGCAGTAGTAGATGATAAGCAAAATATCCAAGGTGCGGTTAATATGCACGACCTATTACAGACAGGAATTGTATGAATGAAATTTTGAAAAAACTTCCAGTTGCCATCAAAATGTTAATATTGGACGTAGATGGAGTTTTGACCAATGGCAATATCATGCTATTGCCTACTGGTGAAGAAGTTAAAGTGTTCAATACCCAAGATGGACATGGAATTAAAATGCTACAAGAAGCTGGCATTGATGTTGCCATTATCACCGGACGAGATTCTCCCGCCTGTGCTTTTCGTGCCAATCAGTTGAAAATTAAATATTATTTCGCAGGAATTGCCGATAAGCTTGAAGCTTTCCGGCAGTTATTACAACAAAGCAATTTATCAGCAGGGCAATGTGCATATATGGGTGATGACCTACCTGATTTACCTGTGTTAAAACAAGTGGGATTATCGATTGCCCCATCTAATGCACATAAAAAAGTTTTAGAAGCAGTAGATTATGTTACTCAACGCACAGGAGGTGATGCCGCAGTTCGTGAAGTATGTGATGGTTTGCTTAAAGCTTATCATGGCGATATTTTTGATAAGGCATATATGGCATGAAGCGTTCTGTTTCTTTATTATTTCCGTTAAGCCTTTCGCTATTGTTAGGTGCGACCAGTTTTTGGCTAAATCGTGCTACAAATTTAACCATAGAAGAAGTTAAATTAGATTTAGATAAACCGCAATATGTCCTGCACGATATTCATCTGCAACGTTTTGATGAACAAGGAAGATTAAAAAACAATCTCACCGCAAAAAAAGCATGGCAAATGCCAGAAAATCCACAAATATTTTTTAGTGAACCACAATTGAGTGTTAGTGAGAATGATAAACCACTGTATAATCTTTCAGCAGTAAGTGCTGTTTATAATCCAAGTAATAAACAAGCCGATTTGCATGACAAAGTAATTGCCGTGAAATACGATGAGCAAGGAAAAGTATTGGCACAAAGCGAAGCTCCTCATTTACATATCGATGAAATTGATGGAACGGCAGATACGCTATCACGCCTATTTGAACAAGGAACTAATAAGAATAATAAAAATAGAATTAAAACGGTTATTTATGATACACAACACATTAAAAAATAAAATATTTTTCTATTTAATCTGCTGTTTTTGTTTTACTGGAACAATGGCGGCCGAAGCCGATCGTCTTCAACCTGTTGAAATTGAATCAGATTCCGCATCTTTTGCTAAAAGTAATCGTCATACCGAGTTTTCCGGCAGTGTTACGGTTACGCAAGGTAGTTTGAAAATTTCTGCGGATAAGGTGGTTGCCGAAAGACACGATGATGGTAATCAATTGATTACTGCCACCGGCAAACCAGTACGTTTTCAGCAAAATTTAGATGATTTAAAAGAAGACGGCACACCGCAACTTATCAAAGGACACGCCAATAAAGTAACCTTCGACCATGCCAAAAACAGTGTCGTGATGAGTGGAAACGCCTTTATTGACCGCGAAGGCGATACAGTCAGCGGTGCTACGATTCACTACAATACTAAAACATCAGTTTATTCTGTTAATAGTGATGGTAAGAAAAGACGTGTTAGCGTTGTATTGCAACCTACCACAGTTAATGGTGGTTCAAGGAAAAATCCATGATGGCTACTGATACAACGCAAAAATTAACAGTTGAACACTTACGCAAAAGCTTCAAAAAACGTGAAGTAGTACGTGATGTATCGCTGAATGTTGCAAGTGGTGAGGTTGTAGGATTATTAGGACCAAATGGTGCTGGTAAAACCACTTGTTTTTATATGGTAGTAGGTTTGTTAGCTGCCGATTCCGGTTGTATTTCTATTAATAATCAAGATATTACTCAAAAACCAATTCATAAACGAGCACGTATGGGATTAAGTTATCTGCCGCAGGAAGCGTCTATTTTTCGCAATATGAATGTGGCAGATAATATTCGTGCGATTTTGCAATTACATTGCAAAAATGCTGATGAAGTGGAAAAAGAACTGCAATCTTTATTATCAGAATTGCGAATTGAGCATTTGTATTCAACGCCAGCAATGGCTTTATCAGGCGGTGAGCGAAGACGTGTTGAAATTGCACGTGCATTAGCCACTCACCCTAAATTTATTCTTTTAGATGAACCATTTGCAGGAGTTGATCCTATTGCGGTAATTGATATTCAAAAGATAATTTTATTTTTGAAAGAGAGAGAAATTGGGGTCTTAATTACCGATCATAACGTCAGAGAGACCTTACGTATTTGCGATCACGCTTATATCATCAGTGATGGTAGAGTATTGGCAGCAGGTTCTCCCAATGAATTGGTAAATAATGACGATGTAAGACGTGTTTATTTAGGAGAACATTTTAATTTTTAATTTCCGGCAGACTTTCCGGCAGACTTGGTACATTAAACATTCAAGTGCAACACAATGGTTGAAAAGTAGGTGAGATAAGTAGTAGGCTTAATGTTTTTTTGGTCAGAAAGGAACATTATGCCTTACAACCATCTCACCGAAGAAGGGAAATACCATATACGCTGGTATCTTGACAACGGTTTTACATTAAGACAAATTGCTGCCGTGTTAGGGCGAAGTGTATCGACTATTAGTCGAGAAATTAAGCGTTGCCTGTCGTTTGGTTTTGCTGCTTATATTGCTGATTATAAAGATAAAATAGAAAAAGTCAGCAAAAGAAAAGCATACAAACTCAAAGGTAATTTATTAAAAACAGTAAAATATTTGCTTAAAAAGAAATTCAGTCCAGAGCAGATTTCAGGCTGGCTTTTGGTGAAAAAGGGGATAAAAATCAGCCATATGGCGATTAAAACTAAATTTATCACAAATTCGAAGATAAATAGATATACAAAAAAGAACTGCGAATTGCGTCAAAAAACCGCCAGAAAAACAAGCGTGGCAAGGTTCATATTCCTGAGCGAGTGGGCATAGAACAGCGAGAAGATAAGGTGTAGAAATTCATAGCGTTCTTTACACTATTTGCGAGATAATAGTGAAATGAAACTACACAAGAACACCCGATTACTACCATATCAAAGAGCAGCGATATGGCAGGCACATACGCAAGACAAAGTCAGCGTAGCGGCGTT
>JAFZMY010000106.1 GCA_017553165.1 Neisseriaceae bacterium | reverse complement strand
TGCTGTTGCTTTGCTTGCTGTTGCTTTGCTTGCTGTTGCTTTGCTTGCAGTAGCCTTACTTGCACTTGCTTTGCTTGCAGTAGCCCTACTTGCAGTAGCCTTACTTGCTGTTGCTTTGCTTGCTGTTGCTTTGCTTGCAGTAGCCCTACTTGCAGTAGCCTTACTTGCAGTAGCCTTACTTGCTGTTGCTTTGTTTGCTGTTGCTTTGCTTGCTGTTGCTTTGCTTGCTGTTGCTTTGGCAACATTTGTTTTTCCGGCAGTCTTACTTACTTTGGTAGTGATAGTTTTGCTTGTTTTAGAGTCTGCCGGAACACTTTTGCTTGCAACCTTTTTAGCAGGTGCTTTGGTAGCAGTTGTTTTGGCAGTTTTACTAACTGTTGCACTATTTTTTGCCTTGGATTTTGTTGACGTTGCCATACTTTAATACTCCAATAGAAAACTATTTAATTTCTAATCAGTAAACTTTTCAATAATTCCTGTTCAGCAGTAGTCAATGGTTGATACTTTGACTTTTCCACTAATTCATTAACTTGCTCATCACGAATAGTTAGAGCAAGTCTTTGCATTCCATGACGAAACATTGTTTCATCGTCTTCATCTAATTCCCCAAATTCTTCACTAATATTGGCATTTTCACGCCAAATACGATGCAAAATTTCCTCATAGTCGTGATTGCGTAAATATTCCCAAACTTGTTCGGTACTGCGTAAATTATTATCACGAATCAAGGCTGATAATTCTGCCAAAATCGTATATTCTTCCGACAATAATAAGTACTCCGGCATTTCAACGTATTTTTCCCATTCAGGATTAATCAAAAGCCATTTAATCTGCTGTTGTGCCAAAGTAGATAAGCGAGGCTGCCGGAAAGTTTTTTTAGGAAATCTCGCTTTTCTATAAGCTTGTTTTTTAACTGGCAATTGCTGACCCAATAAATATTGAATATCAGCAATGTCTATTTCAACTGTTTGTGCCAAATTTTGAGTAAGCAAGTATTTTAAATTTACCGCTTTAATCTCTGATAAATGTGGCATTGCACGGTGGATTAACTCTGCCCGTCCTTCCTGCGTGTTTGTATCAATATCACGCATTAATTCACTTAACCAATAACGTGAAAGTGGTATTGCATCTTTTTTAAGACTGCCGGAAAAATATTCGCTACCGTACTCTCTCACGTATGAATCTGGGTCGTGTTCTGGTGGTAAAAACAGAAAGTAAATACTTTTATCATCTTGCAATTGTGATAAAGAATTTTCTAATGCTCTCCACGCTGCCTTACGTCCTGCATTATCCCCATCAAAACAAAAATAAATCGCATCAGTCTGCCGGAATAATAAGCGAATATGTTCAGCAGTTGTTGCAGTACCAAGTGTCGCTACGGCATAGCCAATTTTATGCTGTGCCAAAGCAACAACGTCCATATATCCTTCGACAACAACTACCTTTTGTTCATGTTTAATATCGGCACGTGCTTCGTATAATCCGTATAGATGGCTGCCTTTGTTAAATATTGGTGTCTCTGGTGAATTAAGGTATTTAGGTTCCCCACTTTCCAATATGCGACCACCAAATGCTATTACTTGTCCTGAAATATCGCGTATTGGAAACATAATGCGGTCGCGAAAACGATCGTAATGCCTACCATCTTTTTCCAATACCATACCCGAAGAAATCAAATTTTCATTCGGATAATCATCAAATATAGCATGCAAAGACTGCCATTGTGCCGGTGCATAACCTAAACCGAAGCGGCTAATTATCTCTGAATTAAGCCCTCGATTATGCAGATATTTTTGTGCACGTGTCGATAAGCCTAATTGCTTATGATAAAAATCTGCACATTGCACCATGTAATCTACTAATGAAGCACGATGACGTTTTCTTTCCTCTCTTTCCTGATTGGTTTCTCGATGTTTAGTGTATGGCACGCTCATTCCAACGCGATTGGCTAATTGTTCAACCGCATCGGTAAATGATAAATGTGCATATTCCATCAAAAAACCGATTGCACTCCCATGTGCACCGCAACCGAAACAATGATAAAACTGTTTATTCGGTGCTACCGTAAAAGACGGTGTTTTTTCCTTATGAAACGGACAACATGCTACATAATTTTGCCCACCTTTTTTCAAAGGAACATAAGCACTAATTACATCAACAATATCAACGCGTGATAGCAAATCATCGACAAAATCAGGCGGAATCACTATTCTTAATTCCTAAAAAAACAACTGCGTCTTAATACAAAAGTCTATTTAAGATAAAGCCTCTTTCAATAAACGGCTAACCACAGCCATATCTGCACGTCCTGCCAATTGTGTTTTAAGTTGCCCCATTACTTTTCCCATATCTGCCATGCTTGTTGCACCTGTATTGCTAATTGTTTGGTCAATAAGGTTTTTAATTTCATCATCAGACATTTGTTGTGGCAAATAGTTCTTCAAAAGAGCAATTTCAAAGGCTTCCTTTTCGGCTCTCTCGGTATGTCCTGCTTCGCGGTAAATGCGTTCAGAATCTTGGCGTTGCTTAACCATTTTGGTAATAATGGTAATAATACGTGCATCATCTAATTCAATACGTTCGTCAACTTCAACTTGTTTCATAGCAGCTAAAAGCATGCGAATAGTTGATAATTTATCAGCAAGGCGTGCCTTCATCGCACTTTTCATATCTTCATTAATTTGCTGTTTCAATGACATTTCTTTTGCTCCCAAGAATTACAATTTATGGATTCTTCCAATTATCAACTGGTTTGATTGTATAAAACGCATTCTTTTGCACTACACTCATTGTATCTAATTTGCTTTTTAGATTTTCATTAATAGTTGTTGCCTGTTGAATTAAGGTATTATTCTTTGCATCAGTTGGCAATGTTTGCAACCACTCATGTTTTATTTTATTTAATTCAAACAATTGCTTGTCAATTTCATCGCCTTGCTCATTACCAATTGGCAACTCAATTAGTGTTACTGTTTGCGAAAAGTCTTGGGGCAATGTCGATTGAAATTGTTTAGCTTCACTTTCGCTAATTTCTTTGTCATCTAAATAGTAGCTGTAATCATCATATACATTAGAAATAGACAAAGTGTGTTCCGGCAGACTATTTTTAATTGTAATAAGTCCGGTGTAATAAGTAGGACCTCCAGTTGCACCAGACATAGATAGTACTCCTGATGCAAAAGATGGCGAAAGTCTTCCTATTTGTGATGCTAATAAAATTGGCTTTTCGCCAATAAGTGAAAAAACCGCACCATCTCTCTCGTCATGGCTGGTTATCCAAATTTCATCTTGACCATCTTTATCAATATCAATCAGGGCATATTTGCTTATTGCAGAATCCCCATCTTCTTCCTCATACAAAAGTAACATATCTGCTAAATTAGCAAGCACTTTATTTTCTTGGGAATTTTCTGTGGCAGAATTTGCTTGTACTGTTTGTGTATCAGTAGCATTTTGTGCTTGTTGTACGCAACAAGCATCTGTATTCCGGCTACAAGAGCACAAAGCAACAGATGTTAATAAAGCAAAATACAATAAAATATTTTTCATATTTAACAAACAGTTATATAACAAATCAACCACTTTGCAAGCAAGACTTGTTGTGTATGCGAAAAAAGCCGCAGAGTAAAAATCTGCGGCATATCGCATACTTATTCAAACAGTATGCACCGTTACAATTAGTATAATTTTGGAGGTAATTGTTGGCTACGCAAACGTTTTTGAGTGCGTTTAACTGCTGCTGCTTTTTTACGTTTACGTTCGGTAGTAGGTTTTTCGTATGCTTCACGAGCACGCAACTCTGTCAGGAGTCCAGATTTTTCCACAGAACGTTTGAAGCGACGCATTGCCACTTCAAAAACTTCGCCTTCTTTTACACGAATACTTGGCATTTATTATCCTTCTTTAAATTTCAAAATTAATTCAAAATCATGCTATTAACTCACATTTGGGCATTTAACGATTTAACGTTTTTTACTAAAAACCACCTCCTGACAAACCCAATGCGTAGTTAAGTAGCACACTATGTCTTAAATTCAAGTTGTTACTCAAAACAAAACCTGAAAAATGAATCGGCAATTTTAGCATTAAAATCATTTTATTGTCAAGATTATAGAAACTCCTGCAAAACTGGTAGATGTGAATACAGTTCAAAGTTTTAGTAGCACAGAAATCGAAGACATAAAAAAATTAGTTAGGCAAGATTTCGAGCAACTTAAACGTGCGAAATGTGCCACATATGCCAGTTTTGCAGGAGTTTCTTATATTGATATATTTCATCTGCATGAAACTTGTAGCTGGAAGTCTGCCGGAAAACTATTATTATGAGACTCAAACGATAGTTTAGGTTACAATCTATCCCTTATGAAAAATGACAACTTCTTTTTTATTGGCATGCCCGGTGTGGGTAAAACCACATTAGGCAAAATGTTAGCACAACAGACACAGCATACTTTTATCGATACCGACCATTTTCTTATGGAACGCATGGGGGTGGATATTCCTACGATTTTTGCGTTAGAAGGCGAAGATGGATTTCGAAAACGTGAAGCAGCCGTTATAGAGGAGCTTACTGGACGAAATAAAATTATCTTGGCAACCGGCGGTGGTGCGGTAATAAATCCTGTTAATCGCAGTTTGTTAAGCAAACGTGGTACTGTTATCTACTTGGAAGCAACAGCAGAAACTTTGTTAGAAAGGATACGTCCCCACAAAGATAGACCGCTATTGCAAGTTGATAATCCTTTGGAAAAATTAAAAAGCCTAATTATCGAACGTACACCATTTTATCGAGAAATCGCAGATTACACTATTTCAATCGATAAACAATCGTGCAATCAATTACTTCAAACCTTGTTACCTATCGTGGGAAAAAAATGATTTTATCTGTTAATACTCCGTCTCATTCATATCCAATTTACATTGGAGCATCGTTAATTCAATTGTTACAACAATATTCAAACCAACACATTGCTAACAATTGCACAATTGTTACCAACGAAACAATCGCTCCTTTGTACTTAAAAAGCGTTACAGAAGTATTAA
Organism: Neisseriaceae bacterium; assembly: GCA_017553165.1. Taxonomy (GTDB): domain Bacteria; phylum Pseudomonadota; class Gammaproteobacteria; order Burkholderiales; family Neisseriaceae; genus RGIG9985. The sequence goes on along the minus strand of JAFZMY010000106.1, from coordinate 32,521 downwards.
AGTCTGCCGGAAAAAATGTTCACGAGATTATTCTGCCAGATGGAGAAAGTTATAAAAATATAGAAACTTTACAGATTATCTATGATAGTTTAATGCAAAAACGCATGGAAAGACGTTCCACCTTAATTGCATTAGGTGGTGGCGTAATTGGTGATATGACTGGTTTTGCAGCTGCCACCTATCAACGTGGTATGCCTTTTGTACAAATTCCAACTACTTTATTGAGTCAAGTAGATTCATCTGTTGGTGGGAAAACAGGTATTAATCACCCTTGGGGTAAAAATATGATTGGAGCGTTTTATCAACCACAAGCGGTGTTTGCTGGATTAGATACATTACACACTTTACCTAAACGAGAATTTGCCGCTGGCATGGCGGAAGTCATTAAATATGCTCTATTAGGAGATATTGAGTTTTTACAATGGATAGAACAACATATCGAACAACTAATGGCATTAGATTATGAATCATTAGCGTATGCAGTAGAAAAATGCTGTGCGATGAAAGCTGATATTGTCGCTGCCGATGAAAAAGAAAATGGACAACGTGCATTGTTAAATTTAGGGCACACCTTTGGTCATGCTATCGAAACTCAAATGGGATACGGAACATGGCTACATGGTGAAGCTGTGGCTGCCGGAATGATTGTTGCATGTCGCCTATCAGAACTTATGGGATTTATCTCACCCCAAGATACTTTACGTGTTAGTAATTTATTGCAAAAAGCATCACTACCTGACACTCCGCCACAATTCCCATTTGAACGCTGGATTGAACACATGAGACACGATAAAAAAGTGGCTGCCGGAAAGATTAGATTTATAGTATTAGAATCACTCGGACATGCCATTATTAAGGAATGTAACGATATTGAATTATTGCAAAATTGCCTATCAGACATGTTGCCTAAATAGGTGTTATATATAAAAAATATTGTCAATAATATGCAACATTATCTACTATTGATAGGCTAAATAATGGCTAATATTATCGCCGTAGTGGTGTTTTTTAGATATAATCGCACTTTATTCAAATACATCTGATGGAAATATTCCTATGAGTAATACTGTTCTATGGATACTGATTTTGGCTGCTATCGCCGTTTTAGCGGTATTGATATACAACAATTACCAAGAAAAAGAATATCGCAGAAAAATACATGAGCAATTTGGTCATTCTGACCGCGATGCCCTATTGGAAAAAAATGCCCAGCAAGTACGCGATGGACAACGCTTAACCAAACCTAAACCTGTCGCAAAAAAAGCCGAACCTGCTGCAACTGTAAAAGAAGAAATAAAACCAGATATTCAATCATTTGCTCTTGATGACAAACAATCACTTAATGTAGAAGTAAGTTTAGGTGATGACGAGGTATCTATCAACAATATCGAAGAAAATGAAGATGATGATGATGATATAAGCATAGAAGTTGTAGATGATAAGCCACAAGAAAAAACTGTTACTGCTAATTTGCAAAAATCAGAAACAGTTAATTTAAATTTTGATAAAAATGAAACTGAAAACAGCATATTAAGCGGCAAACCACAACAAAGTAATGAATATAAGTTCGTCAATATTACTCAACCTCAATTAGATAGCACCAAGCCTGAATCAACTAACAATTTATTGATTAGTTTAGATGATTTAAAAAATGCCAAATTGTCTTGGTTCAATCACGATTTCGACTACATGGCATACGTTTCTTTACGACACCCCAAAGAATTAAACGCACTGCCACGTCTTTCATCTGGTCGTCATTTGTACCGTATTATCGGTTGCACTATGGACGGACAATTTCAGGCAGCAGACCCTATTCCGGGAGTGCAATATCAAGCATTTGCCATCGGTTTACAAGCAATTAGTCGTTCTGGTTTGGCAAGTTCCTATGAATTAGAGCAATTCGGTGAGAAAGTAAATGAATTTGCTAAAAATATGAATGGCGGTTTATACCTTACCGATATTGATAAATTTTTAAGTAAAGCACGTCCATTAGATGCTTTGTGTGCCAAAGTGGATCAAACAATCGCAATTCACTTGGTAAGCCGTAGCACTATTACAGGAACTATTATGCGTTCTACGTTGGAATCTAATGGTTTTGAATTACATCCTGATGGTTCATTCTATTATCCAAACTATGATGAGGCACTATTTACCGTAGTTGATTTGGAAAATCGTCCATTTACAGCTGAATTGTTAGCCGCACAAAACTATAAAGGTTTTAGCATTTTATTTGACATTACCAATGTCCCACCAGAAAACAAAAAAAATAAGAATAACTTTAATAATTTCATGGAGTTGACTGTTAAACTTTCTGGTGCTTTGGGATTGGACTTGGTAGATGATAAATTAAACGAACTTACTCCACAATGGTTGCGTGGCATTGGAGAATATATCGATGAACGTCAAAAAGAGATGATGGCTGTTGGTATAGTTCCAGGTGGAGAATTGGCTAAACGTTTATTTTCATAGCATTCCTATCACATAACAAATAAAGGCATCGTTATCTATTTGATAATGATGCCTTTTGATTAACTAATTTGATGAGATTTTAAACATGTCAAAAAAACAAGTATTAGAACAAACTGATTTATTCGAAGAATATCACAGCAAAGATTCCTCATCAGTTTCAGATGCAAAAGACAAACTAAAAAAACAAGCATTAGAACGCATCGTATTATTAACCGATTTATTAAATAAATATTCCGAAGAATATCACGGTAAAGATTCACCTTCTGTTCCAGATGCGGAATATGACAGACTCTTTCAGGAATTAATCACATTAGAAATACAATATCCTGATTTACAACAAAGTAACTCTCCAACCACAAGCGTTGGCACCAAACCATCTGCTCAATTTACTACGGTTAAACATGAAGTTCCCATGTTATCGTTAAATAATGCTTTTTCGTCTATGGAAGAAAATGGCAATTTTAATCACGCACAAATGTACGCATTTAATCAACGCATAAATGAAATATTAGGCGAAAATTGTGAGTATGTGGCAGAACCTAAATTTGATGGTTTAGCAATATCAATCATTTATCGTAATGGCAAATTGGTTCAAGCTGCCACTCGTGGCGATGGTGTAAGCGGAGAAAATGTTACAGCCAATATTCGAACACTGCCGGAACTTCCACTTCAATTACAAGGAAATAGTCTGCCGGAAAAATTAGAAGTTCGTGGTGAGGTATTAATGTTCAAAGATGATTTTCATCGACTTAATCAAAGACAAATTATGAACGGCAACAAGGAATTTGCTAATTGCCGCAATGCAGCCGCAGGCTCTTTACGACAATTAGACCCACAAGTTACCGCTTCTCGCAGATTACATTTTTTTGCTTATTCGATTGCTGCGATTGATGATAAATTTTCAGTCAAAACTCATGCAGATGAAATGCGTTTATTATCAGATTTTGGAATACCAACGCCACCTGAAAATTTATGGGGCGAGTTTTCATCAATCAATGAAGTTTTGGCACATTATGAATATATTTATTCAATTCGCCCTACTCTCAATTTCGATATTGATGGAGTAGTGGTTAAGGTAAATTCTATTGCTCAACAGCAACAATTGGGTTTTATCACCAGAGCTCCACGCTGGGCAATTGCTCATAAATTTCCGGCAGAGGAAGTTTTAACTGTGGTGCGTGATATTGAAATTCAAATTGGACGCACTGGAGCTGCCACACCAGTAGCACGTTTAGAACCTGTATCAGTAGGCGGTGTAATAGTTTCAAATGCAACACTGCATAATCAAGATGAAATCGAACGCAAGGATATTCGTATTGGCGATACGGTTATTGTGCGTCGTGCTGGTGATGTTATTCCAGAAGTTGTATCGGTCGTCCTTGAAAGAAGACCTGATAATACAATTGCATTTAGACTGCCGGAAAATTGTCCAATTTGTGGCGAAGCTTTGGAACGTGAAGAAAATGAAGCAGTATTTCGTTGTAGCGGTGGCATAAATTGTCCAGCCCAAATTGCACAATCCTTAATTCACTTTGCATCACGCGGAGCAATGAATATCGATAAGTTAGGCATTAAACAAATAGAAAAACTTGCAGAAAAAGGAATTATTCAAAAATTTGCCGATATTTATCGATTAAACTCTGAAACTCTGCAAAAAATTAAATATGATGATAATGACAAACCAAAGTCTGCCGGAACATCTACTAAATGGGCAGAAAACATTTTAACTGGCATTGAAAACAGTAAAAATCCAACATTATCACGCTTTATTTACGCTTTGGGCATCAGACATGTTGGCGAAAAAACAGCAAAAACGTTGGCAACTGCTTTTGGCACTTTACATAATTTACGCACAGCACCTTTTGAGATTATATCTTGTCTTCCAGATGTTGGGGCTATAGTTGCCAATTCGATTACACATTTTTTTGCAAAAGAAGAACAAATCGATGATTTACTCGCACAAAACATAGTATTACAAGAAACCTTGCCAAGCCAACAAATATTACCAACTCTATCACCTGCTAACTGGCTTACTAAAATCCCACACGGTTTGAGCGAAAAACGCATACATGAAATCTGGCAAAGTGCCAATGAACAAATAGATAATCTATTTTCATTACCCAACGCCCCACAAGCGTGGTCTGATTATATTGCCCAAGAAAATAATCAATTACGTATCAGACAAACTTATGATTATTGCCAACAGATAATGAATCAAATTGATTTATCTGATTCTTCACATAACTCATCAATTTACGGCAAAACATTTGTACTCACAGGAACTCTGTCTAAAAATCGCAACGAAGTTCAACAATTAATTGAAAATGCCGGCGGAAAAGTTTCCGGCAGTGTATCTCGTAAAACAGATTATGTAGTAGCCGGAGAGTCTGCCGGAAGCAAATTAGATAAAGCACAATCCTTGGGAATTAATATCATTAACGAAGATGAACTAATTCAATTATTACAACAACAAACATGACTAAATTTATTACTACTGATAAAATCCGCAACACATAAGATAAAATTAAAAATGAAAATTGCAAAAGGGATAAACATCACATGAAACTTTCCGGCAGACTAAAACAACTGCTACTCAATCGACACTCATCTTGGCTGATAGTGTCGATTTGTGGTGCTTTAACACCATTTACTTTTGCACCTTATCGTTTGTATTGGCTGATGCCAATTTTATTTTGCATCTTGGTACTAACCATTCATAAACATCAAGACCGAGTTTTACGTCTTGCTTATCTGTGGGGATTTTTTGCATACTTAACTCAAAACTATTGGGTAAACATCTCATTGCATGATGTGGGGGGATTACCGCAAGCGTATGCAATTCCTATGACTTTGCTATTTCCACTATATTTAGCACTGTATCCTGCATTATGTTTTTGGATATTAGAAAAATTACCATTAAGCAAAAATGCTCGTTTAGCACTAATTCTCCCACCACTGTGGACAATATGCGAATACATGCGTTCAACTGCTATGACCGGATTTTCATGGGGCGTAATAGGATACTCTCAAATAGCAGATTCACCTTTGGCAGGATTTGCACCTGCTGGCGGAATATTTTTAGTTACCCTATCGGTGGCATGTATTGGCACTTGGTTAGCAATGATTTTCATCGCACGCAGTGCTTGGTCTAAAATCTGGGCAATTTGTGGCATTTTATCCATTGTCATATATGCCAATTATCTACATAAAATAGACTTCACAACCCCTGATGGCACTCAAAATAAAATTGCCCTAATCCAAGGCAATGTACCACAAGACCTAAAATTCGACCCAGAAAGATACAGTCAAGATATTCAAATGTACTACGACAAAGTAGCATCTTTACACGATGTGGACATTGTCATACTGCCGGAAAGTGCAATTCCAGTCCTACGCCAAGCACTGCCGGAAGGATTATTAGCCCAATTTGCCTCTACCGCAAAAAGAAATAAATTCGACCTTGCAACCGGCATCGTACAAATAAATTCAAATAACACTGGATATGAAAACAGCGTAATCAGCTTGGCACAATTCGACCCAGAAAACTATGAAAACCTACCTCACTACTCCAAAAATCATTTAGTACCGTTTGGAGAATACCGCCCTCTTCCACTATTAACCACACCGTTATACAACTTAATGAACATGCCATTTAGCGATTTAAGTAGCGGAGGAAAACGGCAAAAACCACTTCACCTTGCATCACAAAAAATCGCATTTAATATTTGCTATGAAGATAGCTTTGGTGATGAATTAATTCATGTGGCACGCCAATCATCAATGATGGCAAATGTTAGCAATATGGGCTGGTTTGGCTCATCAAATGCCATGAATATCCAACTGCAACACTCCCAAACCCGTGCAATAGAAAACGGTCGTTACATGGTCAGATCAACAAACAATGGAATAACAGCAGTTATTAACAATAAAGGTTCAGTAATCGCAATGATTCCACGTGATGTCAATCAAACCTTAATTGCAACCATTTACGGATATAAAGGAGAAACCCCATACATGAAAATGGGAGGCTCATTACCCATAATCGGCATATTAACCATATTCATCACCATACTAACCATAACTGGGATTATCGTTAGAAGACATTATCAAAAAAACTGTTAAACTTTCCAAAAATAACAAACGTAAACCAAGAAAATAACACTGCCGGAAACATAATTAAACTCTTTTCGGCAGACTATTCAATCAACAGTTTGTGATAAATATATTACTTTAACTTGCGGATACTGTTCAAAGGCAATTGGAAACAGATACTCACCGCTAAATGGTGGGAAATTGACCTTGCTCCACTGTATCGAGAAATCTGGTTTAACTTGTAATATAGCATTGTATATCAACGTTGTACAGTATCGATGTTTCTCATTTCTTGTGTTTAGCACAAATGGCTGTCCTATTTGTTGTTGTATATGCTTGGCAATGTTTTTTTGTTGTTGTTTGTTTATGTTTGTAGCTCTTAAAACTGTGAAATATTCAGCAGCATTTGGTGCAACAAAATTTTGCAAATTGCTATACAACACACCACTTTGTCCTGAATTTTCATCGTGAATTGCATGAACAATTTTAACTTCTGGTTCAACTTCCACCACAATGCCAATGTGCGAAAATTTACCCTTGCTAATCTGTCGGATTAAATGACTATCAGTGTCCTTTCCCATACGCAATATCCAATCACCAATTTCTAATGGTATAAGTTGCGTATAGTCTGCCGGAAAGCTTTTTATATCAGCATCTGACGTTTGATGTTTGGAGTGAAAGCAAGATGTAGATACCAATGCAATTATCAGCACAAGCAGATATTTTTTTAGTATTAATATTTGATTAGACATACAAAATTCACAATATACGGTTTCAATTTCAGCTTATTAATCAAAACGAGTTGTATAGCGAATCTCACCACCAGAAGAATCTGTACCAGCACGTCCAATTAATTGAATAGAACGACCTAATTGGAAAATCAACTTAACCGCTTGGGTTGTAGAAGATAATCCATATTCGTAACCTAAATAAATACGTGAAGTCAAATGCTTACCAATGGTAACCATTTGTTCAGCAGGATTCACTTCACCAGTATCATTACGAGTAGAACGTCCAGTCAAACCAATATCATCAACCAAGCCAATTTTATCGTTGATACCACCGGCTAACATAGTTCCCATAGCTGCTGCTAATGCTGCATCATCACCAGATGTTGCACCACGTCCCAAAACTAACCATGCTAACTTGTCCTTATCCGACATTGGATCATCAGCAATTAAAACTACACGTGGGTGACTTAATGTACCAGTTACTTCAACTCCTGCACCCACCGGAGATAAACGGCGTTTTGCACGTACATTAAGGCTCGGATTATCCATTGGTCCCATAAAGGCAATTTGCCCACGGTCTATTTCCAAATCTTGACCGTAAGCTTTATAACGTCCTGAAACAACATTTACTGCACCAATCAGACGTATTTCCTCTTTGGGTTGAGCTTTCAGTTGCAATTCGCCCCCCATTAACACATCTAACCCTTTGCCAGAAAAGCGAAAAGCATTATTAAGATCAATCCCTAAATCAATTGCCAACAACATTGGAGTAGCTTCTTTATCTTTTTCTGTTTGTCCGACTACTACAACATCATCGCTTAACGATGGCATACCGGATTTGGGAAAATCAATTGTGGCTTCATCTAATTTCAAGCCACCAACTAATATTAAACCTCCATTTTGCGAGTAGCGAATTTTGGCATCGCCACTCATCACTACACGTCTATCGGCATGGCGAACTACTGGATAAGTTTTTAGTGATACATTCAAATCAGCATTGGGCTGAATCCCAGCTCGTGATACTTCCCCTGAAACGTCAATACTACCATTAGAATTGTGATCAAAATGCAGGGAATCAATTAACCATCGATTACCATCAAAATGAGATTTAAGAGTGCCGCGAGTAAAAAATATTCCCATTTCTCTTTCGCGATAATAAAGTTTTTGAGCATTAAGACTGCCGGAAATTAATGGGTCTGACAGTGAACCTTTAATTTGAGTATCAAGTTCTAATTGTCCGCCCAAACCTGTATCCGGTGGTAAAAAATATTTTAATTTATTCAAATCAACATTATTAAGTTTTAGACTGCCGGAAATTGGTGATTTAAGTAATTTATCGCCAAAATTTTGTGCAATACTTAACTGTGCATCAGCATTTCCAAAATCAGTTACCGCAACAATAGTATTATTTATTCTATTATTAGACAAATTACTCTTTAATGAAAATTGTTTGATACCAATAGCTTTGGTGCGATTTGGAATAATAATATCACCAGATTGATGATTAACATTCAAATATCCACGCATATTTTCATTATATTGAATATCCCAATCTCCTGATAATACTAAATTTTGTTCGACTGGAATATCAACAATATTTTTCAAATGTGATAGTTGAATATTTTGGGCATTTCCTTTGGTTAAAAATCCTTGTTTTTCTTTCCAATTAAGCGATTGCAAATTTAATAAACCGCCCAAAACACGCCAACGTGCCGCACCTAAATTAATTAAACTTTTAGATGCAGTTAATGAAACTGGACTTTCCAATACTACATCTAAACTATCGCTTAAATTTAATTGAGATACATTACCGTTCCATTGATAATCTTTATTAAATCCACCAGCAGCAATAATATTAGCACGATAAGGTTTTCCGGCAGTGTTGATTGATGCTTGTGCATTAATATTATGATTTGCCAATGTACCTTTGGCATTAGTATTAATATGTGAAATTTCGGTAGAACCTGCTAATAAATTTTGCCCATCAATATTTATTGATAATGGTGCATGTAAATTAGGAGACGAAATTAAATCAAAATTAAGTTGCTGCAAACTAACATAATCTCTATATGCAAACTTATTAGCATTTCCTTTTAATTGAATATTTAATGAATCAATATCTCCGGCAACAAAACCTTGCACATTCAATGCCCCTTGCAATCCTAAACCAAACTGATTTAAAGATGGAGTATGTACATTAATATTAAGGCGATCATTTTTATGCCCAAATGTTCCCTCTGCAAAAATTTTATTATCACCAAGAGAAATATCAAGTTTTGATGGAGACAAATGCTGTTTTTGATAGTGTAAATCACCATTCACTAACAGTGGCATTCCTGATAATACACTATTTTTTATAGATAATTTTGAATCTAAATTAGGAGTATCTTTTAATGTCCCATTGATAGATAAATTACCATTTATCTTTCCTTTTGGATAAATATCTCCAATAACTTCTGGATTAAAATTTCTGCTTTCCAATTTAATATTTAATGGCATACTTTCAAACAAATCAAGTCTGCCGGAAAGAGTTGCTATACCATTATTTCCATCAGAAAAATCAGCTTGCGATATATTTAATGATTTACCATTATTAGCAGATTGTACCAATAAAGTACCATTAGCAGATAATGATTTTTGAGATAATTGCCATTTTGCAATTGGTTCATCTATTTTACCAGTAATAGAAACATTACCATTAACCTGTCTTGATGATTGTTTAGAAATAATATCAGATAAACTTACGTCATTAAGAGCCACTTGCAAGTTTAATTCATCAGCTACTGTACCATTTAATTTAATTTCTCCATTATTAATTAAAGTCAATGCAATATTATTCAATGATAATATGCTATCATCATTAATATTTAATTCACCATATAATTTAGATACAGGTAATCCTCCTAAATCATATGCTCGTGGATTTTCGTTAAATAATGATAAGATGCCATTTAACTGTTGTGCTGTTTCATCTGGTTTAATTTCTGTGATAAATGCTAAATTTGCTTGTGGGGCACTGTTAAGAAAATCACGTGGATTTATATTTGCACCATAAACTGAAATATGATGAATACGCTCCACTGCATTTTCAGCAAATGGTGATAATTTAATATCACTATTCCACAATGCAGAAGCACTTGCTAATTCACCTTGTAAAACAATATCATTAAGACTGCCGGAAAGTTTAATAATACCATCAGCAGATTCTTGATTAATCACTCCATGTAAATCAATATTACCAGATAATGGAAATGGTGTTTGATTTACTAATTGTGCTTGACCTTTGATTTGTCCCCAAATAGTATTTATGCTTACAATGTCCGCTTGATGTTTTTTATCAAGATAAGAATATGTTAATTGTGCATCATTTAGCAAAATATCCTTTCCCAATAATACCCCGCGACTAATTATATTATCAATCTTAACTTTTAATGGCAAACCAATATCATCTGGCAATTTATTCGAAGTTGTTTTTTTACTTTCTCTGTTTGCTATTTTAATTATATGTAATTTTCCTAATTCTAATTTATGAATATGCAATAATCTGTTTTTCAATAATTGCGATGAGTCCCAATCAAATGTTAAATTTGATAGTGAAATTTCATCGCCAATTTTAGTATTAATACTAATATCTTGTGCTCCAAAACCTTTCCATAATGTACCATGTAATTGTTTTGCCTCTATATGCACTCCAAACTTTTCCGGCAGACTAAATACTAATGTTTTAAGTCCAGAATGAGTACCAACTAACCACGATAGTGATGAGATTAATAGTACAAAAAATAATAATAACGCTAAAAACAAACGCACCAAAATCTTTTTCTTTTTAGAAGATTTTGTTGTTTTGGGCGTTTCTGTTGTTATTTGTTCATCAGTCATTAGAAACGTGCCCCCAAAGTTATATACCAACCAATTTCTTTAATATCATGTGCATAAGCAATATCAAACGCCAACGGTGCAATAGGACTATACCAGCGTACCCCAACTCCGGTAGCGTGTTTTAATTTCAAATCTTTAAAACGGTTTTTTACATCACCGGCATCATGAAATACCGCAACTGACCAGTCTTTTTTAATTGGATATTGATATTCCAAACCGACTGTTGCCATTACTTTTCCACCTAACACAACTTTCTTACTTGGTCCTGGCATACCTATGCTTTCTGTTTCATAACCACGCACGGTATCAATACCACCAATACGAAATAATAAATCTGTTGGCACTTTTTCTTGATTGTTGGTACGCACATAACCTAAACCGCCATGTACAATCCAAGTGCCATAACTGCGGCGGCGTGGAGTGTAATAATAAGCGGCATCAGCTTTTACTCGTTGTACATTTGCCGAAGATAAAACTGAACCAACAGTAGTGCCAATTTTTCCTGAAAAATAATAACCATTAGCCGGACGTTCACGAGTTTCAATGCGATTGGTTTTCCATGATGCGGTCAGCATGGTAACGTAGCTGGTATTCCATGATGGAGCGAGTTCTATTCTTTCTCGCTCTCGATAGTGCTCTATGCCAATTCGTGAGTCTATATTATGTCTAATGCGTGCTTTCCAAAATCCTAAACCTATATTTTGTGATTCTAATCCTTGTAATTTTTTATTTTTTACTGAAATATTAGATGTATAGAAATGTCCTTTTTCATCACGTGGTTGGCTTATACCAACACCAAATATTTGCTCATATCTATTGGCACTAACAACTGCAGAACCGGTATAACCTCGTTTAAACATATTGTAATGATCATATCCTAAACGAACACCAACTCCATCGGCAGTGTCATATTGCAAACCAATATCTAATTTTTGACGTGGAACTTCTGTTAATACAACATTTACAGGAACTATATTATCTGCGGAAATATTATCAAAATCTGCATATACTGATACAGAACTGTAATGTCCGTCATTTTCTAATAATTGTTGATAATCCAATAGTTTATTTAGATTATAATCTTCTCCACTTTTAAATGTTGCTAAATTGCGTGGCAATGATTCTGGATAACGCTCTGTACCGGTAATATTAATTTCACCAAAACGTACTAATTCTTTACTATCAACTTTAATAAATAATTCAGCACTATTTGTTTCTGGATTTATTTGGGCTAAACTTTCTTCTATTTTTGCTAATGGGTATTTATTTGATGTTACTACAGTTAATACGGTAGCTTTTCCGGCAGACCAATTATCTTGAGTAAATGGTGCATTAGGACGAAATGTCCATCCAAGAAAAACATCTCGATAAAATTTTGGTAAATCATCATCAGACTCTATTACACCATTTAATAATAATACTACATTGCTAATTTTTGTTTGTTCGCCAATATCTACATTAATGATATATGTATCATTTTCTTTTTCTATTTTGGTTTTGCTGTTAAAAAATCCTTTGGTGGATAGCATTTGATGCACTTCTTTATGCGTTTCTTGTACCCAATATGAAATTTGGTCTTCATCTGGTTCTAAACGTGATTTTTGCCGTGTATATAAAGAAAGGTGTTCTTTTAATAAAGATGCTAATTCTTCTTTGTTATCTATTTTATCTTTACCGCTATAATCGATATTAAGTTGTAATTGATACATATCTTTTAGCGGTGGAAGTTGTCTTGGATTAGGTTGGGTTTGATTACTATTTTGTTTATCAGCAGAATTTTCATCACGATTATTATCACTATTTTCTACTTTATCAATTGATGAAGTAGAATCGCTAATAGTTGATGATTCATTATTGGATTCACTCTTGCCATCTGCAAACAGTGGACTACTCAATAATAGTAAGAGAAATATAAATATAAAACGATTATCTTTCATAAAATTCTCATTCATCATCATATAATTAAAATAGTCTGCCGGAAAAATAATTATATGATTATTTTATACATTATCTAAAACTCGCCTAAAACTTATGGCACGTAAAACATGCTGTTTTTCCACTTTTTCATCACCAGATAAATCCGCTAATGTACGTGCCACTCGTAACAAACGGTGAAAACTACGTGCCGACAGATTGAGTTTATCTAATAATCTACCCAAAGTTTCACGTGCATCTTGTTCAATCTGTGCGAAATCGTCCAATTCTGTTGGAGTAAGAGAGGCATTAGTTTTGCCTTGTCGTTGATATTGACGTTCTCTGGCAGATAACACTCTTTCTCGCACTATACTACTTTTCTCCCCTGCTTGGATATTAGTTAAATCTGTCTGTGGCAAGTTTGGTACTTCAATTATTAAGTCAATACGGTCTAATAGTGGTCCTGATATTTTTTGTCGATACCGCATTACGCTATCAGTCGAACATCGACAAGTGCGTGTTGCATGCCCCAAAAAACCACAGGGACATGGATTCATTGCCGCTACTAATTGAAATTTAGCAGGAAAAACAGCTTGGCGAGATGCTCGTGAAATGTGAATTTCACCACTTTCTAATGGTTCTCGTAATACTTCTAACACTTTGCGGTCAAATTCTGGCAATTCATCTAAAAACAATACGCCATTATTAGCTAATGAAATTTCACCTGGTTTAGGATCTGAACCTCCGCCCACTAATGCAGCCGAAGAGGCACTGTGATGCGGACTTCTAAATGGTCGCAAACGCAAATCATAGTCTGTGATATTGGTATTAACTAATGATGACAACGCAGCGTTATCTAACATTTCTTCGGTAGTTAATGGAGGCAAAATACTTGGTAATCTTTGTGCCAACATGGATTTACCAGTACCAGGTGGTCCAATCATCAATAAGCTGTGTCCGCCAGCTGCTGCTAATTCCAAAGTAAAACGAGCCGTGTGTTGCCCCTTAATATCACATAAATCTGGCAGATTAGATAGAGGCACATCGATTTGTTGCGGAGGATTTACTTTGGGTAAAAGTTCGAATCCATTAAGATGTGCCACCACGGAATTTAATGTTGAAGCACCGAATACGGTTAAATCTTCAACCCAAGAAGCCCAGATTGCACTTTCCTGTGGCAAGATAAAATGTCTGCCGGAAAGTTTAGTTTGTCGTGCCATACACAAAGCACCACGCACCGGACGCAATAAACCAGACAGGGCTAATTCCCCTGCAAATTCATAATTAGATAAATCTTCGCATTTAATTTGACCGGACGCAGATAAAATTCCCAAAGCAATTGGTAAATCAAAGCGTCCAGAATCTTTTGGCAATTCTGCCGGTGCTAAATTTACTGTTATTTTGCAGACTGGAAAATCAAAACCAGACTGAATAATCGCCGCACGTACTCTATCGCGACTTTCTTTAACCTCTGTATCCGGCAGACCTACAATATTAAACGCAGGCAGTGATGCTCGACTCAAATGCACTTCAACCTCAACCACTGGTGCATTCATACCGGTTAAAGCACGTGAATAAACAACTGCCAAAGTCATTTTATGTTATCCGTTTTTAGATTGTTTTAACTGCTCGATTTCTTCGTGCAACGAAGATATTTCGCTACACAAATGTTCAATCATCTGCTGTTGCACTTCAAATTCTTCACGAGTAACCAAATCCATTTTAGAAAATGCCGCAGAAAGTGCTGTTTTAGCGTTTTTTTCAACATCTTTCATTGGGCTATCTTGAATAATTTCACCGATTTTATTGGTAACTTCTTCGAAAAGTTGTTTAGCAAGCATGAGTATAATCCTTTTTAATATCAAATTATTATAAACGTTGATTCATTTCTGTGGCAGGAATTTGTTCACTACTACCAACCACATGAGCAGGAACACCAACCACAGTACTATGCGGAGGCACATCATACACCACAACGCTACCTGCTCCGATACGTGCACATTCACCAATATTGATATTACCCAATACCGAAGCATTAGCACCAATCATCACCCCATTTCCGACTTTAGGGTGGCGATCTCCGGTTTCCTTACCAGAACCACCAAGTGTAACACCGTGCAGAATAGAAATATTATTACCCAAAACTGCGGTTTCACCTACTACCAATCCTGTACCATGATCCACCATAATTCCAGAACCGAAACGAGCGGCAGGGTGAATATCTACGCCAAATACTTCTGATGCTCGATTTTGTATGCAGTATGACAATGGGCGGCGAGAGTGATGCCACAACCAATGATTAATCCTATGAGTTTCAATCGCATGAAATCCCTTAAAATAAAGCAATGGGGTGGAAAACATAGAACATGCAGGATCACGTTCATAATGAGCAAGAATATCTGCTTCGATGGCTTCGCCCAATTGTGGGGACTCTTGCAAACTGTGCAGAAAAATCTCATACAAAGCACGTGCGTCCATCACTGGACTGGATAATTTACTCGATAAATGAAACGCTAATACTTGATTTAAAGTTTGATGACGCAACACGGTCATGTGCAGAAAACTGGCTAATATTGGTTCTGCCCTTGCTGATTCTTCTGCTTCTTTGCGAATTTCTTGCCACAAATCTTCGCCATATAAGCTTTTCTTTTTCACCAATGTATTCATTTTAATTCTTTACACATGATTAATCAGACGTTCGATTTTAACACTATTATAAGGTAAATAGTCTGCCGGAAAGGTTATGTATAAAACTTTTCCGGCAGACTATTTAAAAAACAAAAAATCATATTGAATCAATCATCATGAGAATTTACAATTCCCACCTTAATAATTTGAATTAATAGGTCGTCCAAACTATGACTATGCCAACAATTTATAACTTCTCCGCAGGTCCTGCTGTTTTGCCGGAATCTGTATTGCGTCAAGCACAATCAGAAATGTTTGACTACAATGGAACTGGTTTTTCAGTGATGACTATGAGTCATCGTTCTGATGCTTTTATGAGTATTTTGTATCATGCTGAACAAGATTTGCGTCAATTACTGAATATTCCATCTAACTATCGTGTTTTATTTTTGCAAGGCGGTGCATCTGCCCAATTTAATATGACGGTGATGAACCTTGCCAACGGCTTCGACCGCGTAGATTCTGTGGTTACCGGCAATTGGAGTCGTATTGCATACAGCCAAATGGGCAAATTATCGCCCAATACCGAGATTCACTTGGCAGCACACGGCGGTGAATTATACGATTACACAGATTTACCAGCACCAGAAGATTGGGATACCAATCCTGATTCTGCCTTTGTACACTTTGTAATCAACGAAACCGTACATGGCGTGCAATATCGCGAAATTCCTAAACCCAATTCCTCTATGCCACCTATGGTATGCGATATGTCGAGTGAAATTTTATCGCGTCCTGTGAATGTATCTGATTTTGGTTTGATTTACGCAGGGGCACAAAAAAATATCGGTCCTGCTGGTGCTACGATTGTAATCATTCGCGAAGACTTGCTTGATCGCTGTTCCGACCGCATTCCTGATGTATGGAATTACAAATCTCATGTTAATCGTCAAGGTATGTACAACACTCCCGCTACTTATCCGATTTATATTTCAGGTTTGGTATTCCGTTGGTTGCAATCACAAGGTGGCGTTGAAGCCATGCAAACTATCAATGCACTCAAAGCAAAAGTCTTGTACGAAGCAATCGACAACAGCGGCGGTTTTTACACTAACAAAATCGCACCAAAAGCTCGTTCGCACATGAATGTGATTTTCCACACGCCAAGCAAAGAATTGGATTTACTATTTGCCCAAGAATCCACCACACGTGGTTTGCGTCTATTAAAAGGCTATCAAAGCATGGGTGGCATGCGTGCCAGCATTTACAATGCCATGCCCCTACAAGGCGTAGAAGCCTTAATCGACTTTATGAGCGAATTTCAAAAACGCTATGGTTAATTAACACAAATATCATCATCATAATGATAAGTTAATGATAAATATATAAGTTAAGTCTGCCGGAAAACCTTTCCGGCAGACTATCAATTACAAAATTACTCATATTAACAAATTCAAGGAGGACAACTCATGTCAGGCAACACATTCGGTAAAATTTTCAGCATTACCACATTTGGTGAAAGTCATGGAAATGCAATTGGCTGTATAGTTGACGGCTGTCCCCCTAACCTACCTTTAAGCGTATTAGACATACAACCTGATTTAGACCGTCGCCGTCCTGGTACTTCGAAATTTGTAACCCAAAGACGTGAAGATGACATAGTAGAAATCCTATCTGGAATCTTTGATGGAAAGACTACCGGAACACCGATTGCACTCTTAATTCGCAATACCGATGCACGTAGCAAAGATTACAGTGAAATTGCCAACGCTTTTCGTCCTGGTCATGCTGATTTTACCTATTGGCATAAATACGGCATTCGTGATTATCGTGGTGGTGGCAGAAGCTCTGCACGTGAAACAGCTGCCAGAGTAGCAGCCGGTGCAATTGCTAAAAAATGGTTGGCAGAAAAATTTGACACTCAAATTATTGCCCACGTAACCCAAATTGGTAATAAAAAAATCGTCTTCGAAAACGAATCACATATTAATGAAAATCCATTTTTTGTTGCCAATTATTCACAAGTATCCGAATTAGAAGAATACTTAAACGAAATCCGTAAACAAAAAGACAGCATCGGTGCTCGTATAACTATAACCGCACGCAATGTACCAATTGGTTTAGGAGAACCTGTTTTTGATAAATTAGATGCAGAAATTGCTTACGCCATGATGGGAATTAATGCGGTTAAAGGTGTAGAAATTGGCGATGGTTTTGATGTAGTTAGCCAAAAGGGAAGCGAACACAATGATGAAATTGATGCCAATGGTTTTCTCTCCAATCATGCCGGTGGTATTTTAGGTGGAATTTCCAATGGACAAGATATTCGCGTTTCATTAGCAATTAAGCCCACCCCAAGCATTGCCCAAGATAGAAAAACCATAGACGAAGTCGGACAAGAAAAAATGCTATCCACACACGGTCGCCACGACCCTTGTGTGGGATTACGTGCCGTGCCGATTGCAGAAGCAATGATGGCTTTGGTTTTAATGGATCATGCTTTGCGTAACCGTGCACAATGCCAAGAATCCAATTTACAAGCACCTTTTTAAACTTTATGGAACTTAATCAAAAAAGTTTGTGTCTACGATTGCCTGTATAAAAAAATTGATTAATCTTATTAAAGATAAATGTTATTGCGTATATTACTGTCTATTTTTTTGTGTTTTCCTATAACAGTACTTGCCACTCCTGATTCTGGCAGGATTCCGCCTTTGGAACTTTCCTATTTTGTTCAAGATATTCTCACCGGAGAGGTTATTGCTGAACATCGTGCTGATATTCCAATGAATCCGGCTTCTGTAATGAAATTAGTTACAAGCTACGCTGCATTAGAAACTTTGGGTAAAGATTTCCGCTGGCATACCAAATGGAGTGCACGTGCCCCAATTAATCAAGGAATATTGGACGGAAACATATTTTGGCAAGGCACTGGCGATCCCATGATGGAACAAAAAGACATCATCAATATGCAAGAACAATTACGCCAAAAAGGCATTCACACTATCAACGGATATTTAGTATTAGACCGTAGTGCATGGTCATCAAACGGCTCGGCTGAACAATTCGAATCTGACGAAGGCAAAAGCTTTACCATTCCACCAGATCAACACATGTTATCTTACAAAGTAATCTGGATTGAAGCTTTTAAAAACAGTAGTGGCAAAATGGACGTAAGCACCAATCCACCATTTGCTAATATCGATGTCAAAAAGAACATTCAAACCATAGGTGGCAAATGCAATCGCTTCAACCGCATGATAAAAGTATATTGGGACGGCGAAGCATTACATATCAACGGTAAAATACCTGCTACATGTAGCGGACAAAGAACTTACGTGAACGTACTAACTTCTCAACAATTTGCCGCAGAAAGCTTTATCGGACAATGGAAATTTGCCGGTGGCAAAGGAAATATTCAAATTAGAGAAGGAAGTCTGCCGGAAAACTCTCAAACATTGGCAGAACACCTATCTCCGCCATTATCAGAAGTTATCCGCGATATGAATAAAGTTTCAGATAATCTAATTGCTCGCACCTTATTTTTGACATTAGGAGCGAACAAAGAAGGAGACACTATTCAAAACGCACGCAATACCGTATTTGAAAGTTTCAAACGCACCGGCGTGCCAACTGATAGCTTAATATTAGAAAACGGCTCTGGATTATCACGCATAGAAAGAGTTAGCACTCGCACATTAGGCACTATGCTATATCGTGCCTATTATGAACCGCAGTTTGGACAAGCATTTATCGACAGTCTTCCAATTGCAGGTGTAGATGGAACATTAAGACGTAGACTAAAAGATGTCCCAAATCTCACCATGAAAACTGGAACACTAAAAAACGTAAGAGCATTGGCAGGCTATAAATTACCAGATAATGAAGACGAACACCCATTGGCAATTGCAATAATTATTAATAGTCCACAATCGGTTGCCTATTTATCTGATATGGATAATTTAGTACGTTCATTAGTTAAAGAATACAATCAATCTCAAAATCGTGTATCATCGCAACTTTGACTTAATTTGAAGAAAACAAAAAAAATGGCATCAATCAAAATATACACATCAGGCTACTGCCCATATTGCAATATGGCAAAAAGACTATTGCAAACAAAAGGCATAAACACTTGGGAAGAAATTCGCATTGATAAAATACCAAACTCACGCGAAGAAATGATTAACATTACCGGACGGCGTACCGTCCCCCAAATTTTTATCGGAGAAACACATGTTGGCGGTTTTGATGACTTAAATGCACTTAACCGCAATGGAAAGTTAGATGCGTTATTAACGCAGTAAACCTGATTATTAATTTATTTACCTTCGAAAGGATACGCAATGAGCGAACAACCTGAAAACACAGCAGCAGAAGCAAACAACAGTCAAGCATTTAATATTGAAAAAATATACGTTAAAAATGCCTCATTAGAAATTCCTAATGCACCAGAAGTTTTCCGCAGTCAAGTAGCACCGGAAATGGATATTAAAATCGGCATTGGCAATCGTGCATTAGAAAAAGACTTTTATGATGTATCAATCACCATCACCATTACAGCTAATCTGCCTGAAAACAAAGTACTATTTTTAGCAGAAGTAGTTAGTAGCGGTATTTTCTTGGTACAAAACTTCTCTGAACAAGAAAAAGAATTGATTTTGAACATTACTTGTCCAAACATCTTGTTCCCATTTGCACGTGAAGCTATTAGCGATTTAATCGTACGCGGTGGATTCCAACCTGTGTACTTAAATCCTTTGAACTTCGAAGCTATGTATCAACAACAGCAACAAGCAAAAGCTGAACAAGAGTCTAAATAAATCAAATATCTTGTGTACAAACACAAACAGCCTGTTACGATAGGCTGTTTGTGTTGTTTTCAACAACTGAATATTTTTAATATGAATTTACTTCAAACTATTATCATCGCCATTATTGAAGGCTTAACAGAATACCTACCCATTTCATCAACGGCACACATGATTTTTACTGCCGAATTACTCAATGTAGCCAATAGTGATTTTGTGAAATTATTTGAAATTGCAATTCAATTTGGTGCAATTTTGGCAGTTGTATTTTTATATTATAAAAAATTCTTTAATTTCAAAAATTTGACTTTCTATTACAAATTAATATTTGCAGTTATTCCAGCGTTGATATTAGGTTTTTTATTTGGCAACATTATCGACACTATTTTGGAAAAACCCATTCCAATTGCCATAGTATTAGTAATAGGCGGAATTATTTTATTATTTATTGATAAATTCTTTAACAATCCTACAACACTTTGCGAAAAAGATATTTCAATAAAACAAGCAATTACAATTGGGTTTTGGCAATGTTTAGCTATGATGCCAGGTACAAGTCGTTCAGCGGCTTCGATTATTGGTGGTATGCAGCAAGGATTAAGTCGCGAAGCAGCTGCGGAATTTTCATTCTTTTTAGCCGTACCCACCATGACTGCTGCCACATGTTATTCCCTATTTCTTAAAAATTGGGGTGAAAATGGTATAACTCAAAAAGGTTATCAACTCATCTTGTCATCGCCAGAAAATATCAAACACTTTCTCATTGGCAATCTTGTTGCCTTAATTGTTGCCATTCTTGCAATTAAGTTTTTTATCGATATGATTAAACGCTTTGGCTTCAAACCATGGGGTTGGTATCGCATTATAGCTGGAATTTTGTTATTGATTTATTGCATCAGCAAATAACTAAATAGAATCAATCATAACTTTTTCGGTTATACTCTCGCATTTCTTGCCTAATGGATTATTAACAATGAATGCAAAGCCAAATATTCGCCGTGCAGTTTATGCAGGTAGTTTTGACCCACCTACTAACGGGCATTTATGGATGATTCGTACTGCACAATCTCTATTTGATGAACTAATTGTAGCCGTTGGTGATAATCCAGAAAAACACTGCACCTATTCAGTAAAAGAACGAGTTTCAATGTTACAAGAAATCGTACGCGAATTTGATGGGGTAACTGTAACCTCCATGGAAAATCGTTTTTTAGTCGAATATGCTGATGCCATGCAGGCGAAATATATTGTCAGAGGCATTCGCACCGTTGGCGATTACGAATTTGAACGCTCTATGCGTCATATCAATGCGGATTTACGTAATGAAATTTCCACCATCTTCCTAATGCCACCACGTGAATTTGCCGAAGTATCGTCCACCATGGTAAAAGGACTAATCGGACCTAATAACTGGCAAGAAATTGTACGCCGCTATGTACCACAAGCAGTTTATGAAAAAATCCTTAAAGATAGACAACAAGATAAATAAAATCTGAAACCTTTGCAAAATTAGTAGATGTGGGCAGATTTCAAAGTTGTAGTAACACAGCAAACGAAGACATAACAAGTAGAAAGGCTTGTCGTTGAAAAGCAACGCAAACGTATGAAGTGTGCCACAGATGCTAATTTTGCAAAGGTTTCAGTCTACCGGAAAACATAATGATCAATATATTACATATAAGCAAAAGTCTGCCGGAAAGTAATTATATACTTTCCGGCAGACTTATTAGAAACATATTAAAAAAATCAAACTCCGAATCTCTTACACAATAACTTGCGATTTTCAATCTTAAACACTGCGTGAAAAACTTTGCAATCTTCAACTACCAATGAAGTTACACCCAAACGATTATTCCGCAGATAATGAATTTCAAGCGTATCAGAGCAACGCAACTGCTGCCACACATAATCGAACTCGCTTACCCCAAACCCATTAATCGCCACAATCACATCACCCACAGCAAGTTGTGCCGCATCAGCAATAGAATCATAATTTATTTTTTTAATTTTCTTGCCAAAACCGCAATCCTCACAAGTAGCACCAAAAAACAATTTATGCGTTTCACTTGGAAACTCATCTACCAAATCTGGTTTATCCACTGATAGAAAATCCAGCACAATACCACGATTTTTACACACATCTATCAATGGCAACTCTTGCGTACCATACACATACTGCCGGAAAAAATCAGACAAATCACCACCAACTAACTCTTCTGCAACACGCTGCCAATCATCATCACTAACCTGCTGATGAGAGTTATACAAACCACGCATTACATCGTCCAAAGAATATTTATCATCAGAATGAGAACGCAATAAATCATCTAAACACAACGCCACCAACGCACCCTTTTGATAATAACTAATTATAGAATTATGACTATTCTCATTAGATTTATAAAATTTCGTCCAAGCATTAAAACTTGATTGAGCGACTGACTGCAATTTACGCCCATACTGATGAGATACATTATCTATCGTTTTTAATATTAATTTTAAATATTCCTCTAAACTTATTACCCCAGAACGCAATAACATTAAATCATCATAATAAGAAGTAATACCCTCAAATGCCCATAATTGATTTGTATAAACTTCTTCTTGTAAATCATAATGTTGAAAAACATCAGGCTTAATTGATTTAATATTCCAAGCATGAAAATACTCATGACTAAACAAACCCAACAAATTAACATAATCATCACGATTATTACAATTACGAATTGAAGGCAAACATTTACGAGAAGTTATCAAAGACGAAGAAGATAAATGCTCCAAACCACCATATCCATCAAATGTAACATGCAATAAAAAAGTATAATTATCAAAAGGAGCACAACCAAATAATTCTATCTGTTTTTTACAAATAAGCCCCACATCTTCACATAAACGCTTATCATCTAAATAATCACATTCATCAATTAAAACAACACGATGCAAAATATCTTTTACACTAAACGATAAAATCTTCAAGTTTCCGGCAGACATCGGAGCATCAAGCAAATCGGCATAATTTTCTGTAAAAAATACATTTTGCGAAACTTCTCTCAAAGAAGTAGCAACAGACCAGCTTTCCGGCAGACTAAACTCTACATTACAATTCTCATTTTCTCGCCCAACAACTGCCAACCATACAGCCGCACCATCAAAAAAAGCACGTTTATCATCTACAAAAGCACCACGAGGCGACAAATCAAACGCATAAATATCATACTCAACCTCCCAATCACCGATTAATGCAGGAAGTTGCCAAACATTTTTCTTAATCTGCTGTATCTCTTGCGATACATTTTGACATTTTGCCGAAATTCTCAATATATGCCGAGAAAAATCACGAATCATATAACTTCCGGGAGTCCAGTTCGGCATAAACAATGCCTGTTTTTCCAATCTTTCATTTTTAAAACAAATTGTTACACGCAAAACATGTCTATCCAATGAAACAGGTGTTATACGGTAGTAAATCATCGTCAAAGCCTTTTATATAAAGAAATATGAAAAGTATATTCTAAATTTATTTGATATTTGTCAAAATAAAATAAAGCCAATTTCTATAACCTTGATAGCACATTGCAATCCACCAGAACTTTTCTATCTCACTTGAAGGTTTCTGTTGGTTTGTGGATATAGTTTGTTATAAAATATACCACGTGATGAAAATCATAACGTGGTGTATTTAATAATCAAATATATCCTAAACAGATGAGCATTCGTGTTTATAGGTTGGAATGCGAAATGCTTAATATTTAACCCCCATAATTTATGGAGATTTTTTTATGGAAACGCAAACTTACAACTACAAGGTAATACGGATGTTCGCCGTTATGACCGTAGTTTGGGGTATTGTCGGCATGTTGGTTGGGGTGCTGATTGCAGCTCAGCTTGCATTCCCAGCATTAAACTTAACGGACATTGGTCCGTGGTTTCATTTTGGACGACTACGCCCTTTACATACTAATGCCGTCATCTTTGCATTTGGCGGTTGTGCATTGTTCGCAACATCGTATTACGTGGTGCAACGCACTTGTAACACACGCCTCTTCGCAGGACCGTTGGCAATGTTCACTTTCTGGGGCTTCCAGTTAGTGATTCTTTCTGCCGCTATATGTTACCCATTAGGGATTACACAAGGTAAAGAGTACGCCGAATTACCTTGGTGGGCAGACTTGTTATTAACTGTGGTTTGGGTGGCTTATGCAATCGTATTCTTCGGTACATTAGCAATCCGCAAGGTAAAACACATTTATGTGGCTAACTGGTTCTACGCTGCATTTATTCTTGCAGTAGCACTGTTACACATTGTAAATAACATTGCGGTTCCATCTGATTTCACCACATCTTATCCTGTATATGCAGGTGCGATTGATGCCATGGTTCAATGGTGGTATGGTCATAATGCTGTAGGTTTCTTCTTGACCGCAGCCTTCTTGGGTATGATGTACTACTTCGTGCCAAAACAAGCAGGTCGTCCTGTTTATTCTTACCGTTTATCAGTGGTTCACTTCTGGGCTTTGATTTTCACTTATATGTGGGCAGGTCCTCACCACTTACACTACACCGCATTGCCTGACTGGACACAATCTTTGGGCATGGTGTTCTCTTTGATTTTATTGGCTCCATCTTGGGGTGGTATGATTAACGGTATTATGACCTTATCTGGTGCATGGCATAAACTGCGTACCGATCCTATTTTGAAATTCTTGATTGTATCTTTGTCTTTCTACGGTATGAGTACCTTTGAAGGTCCAATGATGTCTGTTAAATCAGTGAACGCATTGAGCCACTACACTGACTGGACCGTGGGTCACGTACACTCTGGTGCATTAGGCTGGGTTGGCTTTGTAACTATGGGGTCTATGTACTACTTAATTCCTCGCTTGTTTGGTCGCAAAGAAATGTACTCTACCAAATTAGTAGAATTACACTTCTGGATTGCCACCATCGGCGTTGTGTTATACATTGCTTCCATGTGGATTGCTGGTGTAATGCAAGGTTTAATGTGGCGTGATTTGAACCCTGACGGCACTTTAACTTACTCTTTCATTGAGTCTGTTAAACAAAGTCATTGGTTCTTCGTTATCCGCATGTTGGGTGGTTTGTTATACCTGTCTGGTATGGTGGTTATGTTAATTAACACCTTAAAAACCATTGGTGCAGGTGAGTGTGTTGACGCTCCTATTCCAACTGCTTCGCAAACTCAACATTAATGAAAGGCGGGCTTAAATTATGGAACTACAAAAACTTGCAGAAGAAAAGTTAGCATTCTTGATTATTTTCATTTTTCTGTTAATCAGTGTAGGCTTACTTATCGAAGTGGTGCCATTATTCGGTTCTAAATCTGTAACCGAACCAGCACCTGGTTTAAAACCATACAACGCTTTGGAATTAGCAGGTCGCGACATTTACATTCGTGAAGGCTGCTACAACTGCCACTCACAAATGATTCGTCCGTTCCGTGCAGAAACCGAACGCTATGGTCATTACTCTGTCGGTGGTGAGTCTGTTTATGATCACCCATTCCAATGGGGCTCCAAACGTACTGGTCCTGATTTAGCACGTGTTGGTGGTCGTTATTCCGACACTTGGCACGAACAACACATGGACGATCCACGTTCAGTTGTACCTGAATCAGTGATGCCAGCATTCCCTTGGCTTAAACGCAATCCAGTAAATATTGATGCAACAGTTCGCCATATGAAGACCTTAAAAATCGTTGGTGTTCCATATACCGAGGCGGATTTTGCAGCAGCCCAAGAGTTGATGTCTAATAAAACCGAATTAGACGCGATGATTGCTTACTTGCAAAGTTTAGGTCATGCTTTGGCTGATGAAACTAACCAAGCGAACTAACCCAAGAGATAAGTGATTATGATTGATCTGGCTCGAACTCTTTTTACAGTAGTTTGTTTTGGTGCGTTCATTGCCTTTGTACTTATTGCTTATCGCAAAGGTGCAAAAGCAGAATATGACCAAATTGCTCGCGGTATTGTCGATGACGATGATACTCCTATTGCAAATACATCGAGTCAGAAGCAATCAGACTCTCATGAAAACGGAGCGAATAAATGAATACATCAGATTTCACCAGTAATTTCTGGACTATCTATACAGCAGTGATCGTGATCGCCAGTTTCATTGGTTTGGTTTGGCTGTTAGTTTCTCAAAACAAAACCAAAAGAACAGGCGACAAGGTTGAAACAATGGGACACGAATGGGACGGAATTGAGGAATACAACAATCCCCTACCCCGTTGGTGGTTCTATCTGTTTATTATTACCGTTGTTTTCGGTATAGCTTATTTAACTCTATATCCAGGCTTTTCATCATTCAAAGGTCTCAAAGGTTGGACAAGTGCCAATCGTTATGAGAATGAAGTAGCAGAAGCAAAAGCACAATATCAACCGATTTATAACAAATTTGCTAATAAATCTATTGAAGAAATTGCAAAAGATTCAGAAGCAAAAGTTATCGGTCAAAACCTATTCAACACTTACTGTATTCAGTGCCATGGCTCTGATGCAAAAGGTGCGATTGGTTTCCCTAACTTGACTGATAACGATTGGTTATGGGGTGGTTCTCCAGAAGAAATCGAAGAGACCATTCGTTACGGTCGTATTGGTAGCATGCCTGCATACGGTGGTTTAGAACCATTCCCAGAAGACGAAGTTCGTAATGTTGCTCATTACGTACTGTCTTTGAATGAAAATGAAGCATTCCGTAGCAAAGCCATTGAAGACCGTGTAGCTAAAGGTAAGCTAATTTATGATCAAATCTGTTTTACTTGCCACCAAGATGACGGTAAAGGTTTAACAGGTTTAGCACCTAACTTAACCGACAATGTTTGGTTATGGGGAGCTGGTGAACAAGACATCATAAATACCATTAGACAAGGTCATACCAATGAAATGCCCAAATGGGAAAACTTCTTGGTTGATGGTGATGATACTGCCAAATTACGTATCTTAACTGCATACGTATGGGGCTTATCTGACCACAGCAAAGACCCAGCACCAGCTGTTACACCGGCTGAGGATACAGCAGCAACTCCTGCTGCTGATGAAAACAGCGTTGTTGTAGGTGATGATGGCGTGGTTAAATTCTACTTTGCATCTGGTAGCCAAGATTTATCTGCTGATGCCGCCGAATCACTCGCAGCTATTGTTGCAGGTGTTGCCGAAGGTAAAAAAGTTGTAATTTCTGGTTTCCATGACGCATCTGGCGATGCTGCACAAAATGCTGAATTAGCAAAACAGCGTGCAATGTCAGTCCAAAAAACTTTGCTTGAATTAGGCATTCCAGAAGACGTAATTGACCTTAAAAAACCTGAAAGTACTGATGCCGGTGCAGAAGCAGAAGCACGCCGTGTAGAAGTATCTTTACAGTAATTTAAGTTTAATTGACAAACTCAAAGCCACGTTACGCTAACGTGGCTTTTTATTTGTAGATTGAAACCTTTGCAAAACCTACTTTTATTTTATTTGTCATTTTGAGAAACCCCTGCAAAACTTATTTTAAAAACAAAAGAAATTTATTCCGTAGTGGCGACCCTGCGTGGTTGTGTCAATATTATTTCGCAAATTTTAATTTCACTCGGTGATTATCGATAGGTTAAAGAACCCCCTGCAAAACCCCCTTTTCACTTTTCATCAACCATTTTGGTTTAATTTACTAACCCATTGACTTTATGAACCCCCTGCAAAACCCCTTTTTCACTTTTCATCAACCATTTTGGTTTAATTTACTAACCTATTGATTTTATTTATAATTTGCTTGACACAAAATCACAAACTTGTTATAATTCAATAAGTTACGAATTTCGGTAGGATTAAAGATGAGCAGTTTTTTTATGCAGACGGTTAAGGACAAAATGGAGCGGTATGCACAGAAATCGCCTTTGTTGAAGATTAACATACTGATTAACTGGAAAAAGATTTTATTGATTGTTCAAGAAGTTAAGCAAGTTTCTTACGACAAAGGTGGTCGTCCGCCTTATGATACGATTGCTATGTTGAAAGCGGTTATATTAGGTCAATGACATTCTTTATCGGACGAAGCGTTGGAATATTCTTTGGCGGTTCGTAATGATTTTATGCTGTTTTGTGGTTTTGATGATATGGAAATTCCTGATGCAACAACTTTGGGGCGTTTTCGTAACTTTTTGATAGATAATGGTTTATTGAGTAAATTGTTAGATGAAATCAATCGTCAATTAGAAGAATATGGCTTGAAAGTCAAAAATGCAGATACGGCGATTATTGACGCAACCATTATTCAAACGGCGGCAAGTAAATATAACAAAGTCATTGAAGAAGATAAAGACGGCAACGCCGTTGAATATACGCTGTGCAAAGACCAAGACGCTGGCTGGCAGAAGAAATATGGTAAGTGGAAGTTGGGTTTCAAAATGCACAATATAGTTGATGAGGAGGGTTTTGTGGGTAAAGCCTACGGCACACCTGCAAACGAGAGTGATACCAAAAATTTTGCTCCGCTGTTAGATGATTTACCTGAAAATACAATGGTTTATGCGGATAAGGGTTATTGTAGTGAAGAGAACCGCAATCACTTAAAAAATCGTGGTTTGAAAAATGGAATTATGGATAAGGTGAAGAAAGGTACGCCTTTGACGGACGCTCAACTACAACGCAACAAAAAATTAACGCAAACTCGCTATGTGGTTGAACGCACATTCGGCACAATACACCGCATTTTCGGCGGCAAACGGTCGAGTTACTTTGGCTTGAAAAAATGCGAAGGTCAGTTTTTGCTAAAAGCAATCTGTGCGAATCTACTGAAAGCGGCAAATAAATTGCATTGCGTAGGACAACTTATGCCGTACTACGCCTAAAATCAGGCAAAAAGCCTGAAAATAAGCGGATTTGGGGGTAAAAATGACTGTTTTTCGCTGTTTTTTGCCCATTTTTCGATGAAATTGAGAAAATTCTCATTTTCAGGCTGCCTGAAAATTTTTTTAACACATTTTTGCTAAAAAATTTGGGGTTTTGCAGGGGTTTCCACAAGGTATTATCAAAAGAGGAATGGGAGTATCTCGGAACAAAAATTGAATTTTTCTTATGTTAAATATATAGTACAAACAAAAGGTGAAATAATATTCACCTTGTTGATTAAAAGTAATATTGGATTATAAAAATATGAAAAACAATACTGTTAAATTTTTACAAGATTGGTGTAATTCTAAATACAATAAAAATATTAAACAAAATTTAAATTTTCATTTAGGTAATTTAGATAATCCTGGTTGGTTTATAGAAGTAAATGGTGAAATTAATAAAAAAGATATAAAAATATTTTTTGATAATCCAGAAGATGATAATGATTGGATTTCAATTAAAGCCACATCAAATGAATTTAATGGTTATTGCAGTAATAATAGATTTCCAGAGTTATTTAATTATTTTATTCAATGGATTACTGATTATAATACTTATTGCATAGATAATATTGATTTGTTAACTTCTATGCAAAAATGGTATAATTCAAAATGTAATGGAGATTGGGAACATTGTTATGGTTTTCATGTTGATAGTTTAGATTCTTTTGCTTGGAAAATACGTATTAATGGTGAAAAAAATAAAGATATTATTGATATAAAAATTAAAAATTCTGATGATGATTGGATTTTTATTAATTCAAATATTCAAGAATTTAATCATCAAGTATTTGAATGTACGTGTAGTAATAATAGATTAATTAAAGCATTTGATTATGCTATACATTGGGTAAGTATTTAATGAAAATTTATAAGGAAAATATATGAATAAACGTTTTTTATTTGTTTTTGCATTTTTGTGTTCTACTAATTTATGGGCAGATTTGCCTTTAAGTTTAGAAGAACTTTATACCGATAAGGGTAAATTTAAATTAGAAGCTAATCTAACTTATGCTAATAGTGAGCAACAAAATAATTCTGTTTCGCAACCTGTTTATATTGAAACTACTAATCATTCATTGGTGGCAATACCAACAGTTTTTTCACAAACTAATAGCAATAATGATATGCTATTGGGTAATGTGGGATTGCGTTATGGTTTAACTGGTAAAACCGATATTTATGCTAATTTATCTTATTTATGGAATAGTGAGTATATTTACTATCTAACACAAGCCACTTCGCATGTTGTCAAAATACAACACTTGGCGAATTTGTAACATATTGTTTTGTTTTTTTTTTTTTTTTGCTTGATTACTTTTTAAGCAATAAAATTTTTAAAAGTACTCCTTGCTTTGACAAATATTTTGCTTGTAAATTTAGCCACGTGATGCATCACACACATCGCAAGTTACGTTGAGTGAAATCAAAGTAACTTATTGTATATTAAATAAATAATGAGGATTTTTTAATGAAAGCACAAAAAATTATAGCAACAATAGTTGCAATTGCTATATCATCAGCAGGTTTTGCCAAAGAAGTAACAACTCGTCCCAATGCAGTACAGGCAAAAAAAGCCTTTAACAGCAAAGTATTTGATGTAGACAATAACCACAAAATACAAGCGGTGGAACTGTCCAAGCAAGAAATGCAGGAAACAGAGGGCGAGTTTTTACCGCTTGTTGCCATTGGATTGGGTGCAATTGCCTTTGGAATGTGGATGAAACATGGCGAAAGCTATGCTAAAACCGGAGAACCTGCAAGCGTTAAGGAAGTCGCAAAAGCAGGTGCTATTGAAGGTGCTACTTCTGCAATTCCAGGTGGTTCTGCTATTGGTACAGTGAAAAAGGTGGAAGCCGTTGCAAAAGTTACCAAAGCGGTGAGTAACACTAAAAAGACTACGAATGCGGTAAATACTGTAAATAACACCAAAAAGATTGCAAATACTACAACAAATTACGCTCCTAAAACTACAAAACAAATGGCAGAAGATGTTGCGAAAAAATACAACACCAATTCGGTTAGATTTAATACTGCAGAAAGAAGTGGTCGTATAGACTTACGTGGTCGAGCACATACAACAAACAAAAAAACAAATACACAAATAGAAACGCCACATTCTCAATGGCTTACAAGAAATATTCGTCCACAAGATGGTAAAGTATTTTTAAATAACAATGGCGAAATCAAGGCTGCAACAAATCAAGATATTCGTATAGCAGATAGATTATTAAAGCAACAACTTCAATCAGCACAAGGTATTAGAAAAAGGGGAAAATAGTTAAAAACAAAGGGGTAAATCCCTTTGTTTTTAAGATAATATCAATATAATTCAATGAATATTATTGTATGGATATAATATGTATTTTATTAATTTATTACAAAAATGGTATAAAGATAATAGTGAATGCAGTTTCACATTAGATAATGTTGATAATCCAGGTTGGAAATTAGAAGTCAATGGAGAAAAAAATAAACAGATATTTCAATTTGATTATATTGATGAAGGTACTCCATTAAGAATAGTTGATGAACTTAATCCATTGGTAAATAATGATAATTGGATAGTTATTAATGCAAATGAAAATTCATTTGAAGCTTACTCTGGTCGTATTAATTTTCCAGATTTAATTTATCATTTTGTAAAATGGTTAGATTTTGAAGAAATACCATTAAATTTTAGAGATGGTTTTTTACATTTTCTACAAAAATGGTTTTTTATTAAATTTGCCATTCAATCATTAGAATATCGTGGTGAATTGTGGGCTATCGATTTAGCTTGGGATAATCATGGAACAGGAATGACATTAAAAACAATTGATAATTGTGCTTGGGAATTACTTATCGATGGAGAATATGATAAATCAGAACTAAATATTTCCATTGGTGATGAAACGCAAAATGATTGGTTAACTATTGAAGCTGATGATAAAGATTTTAAAGCCATATGCAGTAATAACCGTCTGCCGGAAATGATAGATTATTGGATTAAGTGGGAAGATATTTAAGCTTTCCGGCAGTGTAAAAGTATAGGAAGTTTTAAAATAATGAAAGCACAAAAAATTATAGCTATGATAGTAGCAATTGCTATATCATCAGCAGGT
>JAFZMY010000105.1 GCA_017553165.1 Neisseriaceae bacterium | reverse complement strand
TTAGCCGAGAAAAACAAAAAACCAGGTATTTTCGATGCAATTGTTAAAGGTGCAACTGGACAACGCAAACAGTCTGGCGGAGGTTTAGCTTATGACGTTGCTAATTCAATAGCCCAAAGTGTAAGACGTAAAGCGGTAAGCAGTATCACTCGCACGATTACGAGAGGTATTTTAGGTGCTATTACTGGTAAAAAATAATTGGTAAATAAAGGTGTTATCAATGTTCCGGCAGACTTTGGGGTATATATTTTTAGTAAACCTTTGCAAAATTAGCATCTCTTTGCACATTTCGTATGTTTGCGTTGCTTTTCAACGACAAGCCTTTCTACTTGTTATGTCTTTGTTTGCTGTGTTACTACAACTTTGAAATCTGCTCACATATACTAATTTTGCAAAGGTTTCAGTCTGCCAGAAAAGTTTTCCGGCAGACTTTTATGAATTTTTAAACACGTTGATAATGCACAAAAGCAAAATCAATATTCTTAATTGAACGATTTGACTGATGCGAAATTACCTGCCATTTATTGCGGTCAAAATTTGGGAAATAAGCATCGCCATCAATAGATATATCAACTTCGGTAAGATATAAATCTGTTGCCTTTTCAATAAATTGTTTATAAATTTTCTCTCCGCCGATGATTATAATTTCATCTTCGTCTTTTAATAATTCAATTGCATCATCAAGTGAAGATACACATTCTGCACCTGCAAGATGAAGATTATCTTGTCGTGTAATTACAATATTGCGACGTTGTGGCAAAGGTTTTTTAGGCAATGAATCCCACGTTTTGCGTCCCATAACAATGGTTTTACCCATCGTGTATTGTTTGAAAAAAGCAAAATCTTCTGGAATATGCCACGGTAGAGTATTGTTTTTGCCAATGCAAAGGTTTTTGGATACTGCTGCTAATAAAGATATTTTTTGTGTCATTTTTGATAGAAAACATAATATTAAAGTCTGCCGGAAACTTTTTTATAATTTTCCGGCAGACTTATTTAATTACAAATAAATAATAAATATTAAAATTAATGATTTAATGCAGAAAATATGGTGTTTCTAACATTATCAACGCTTTGAGTACCATCAACTTTAATATATTTAGGCGTACCAGAATCAGCTGCTTGTTTGCCGTAGAAATTAACCAATACTTCGGTTTGTTCGTGATAAATAGCAAGACGTTTTTTTACAGTTTCTTCTTTATCATCATCACGTTGAATTAAATCTTCACCAGTAATATCGTCTTTACCTTCAACTTTGGGAGGATTATGAACAATATGATATGTTCTACCAGATGCCAAATGAATACGGCGACCAGACATGCGTTCAATAATGTTTTGGTCGGGTACATCAATTTCTACCACTGCGTCCAATTCAACGCCGGCATCACGCAAGGCTTCTGCTTGGGCTAATGTGCGTGGAAAACCGTCAAATAAAAATCCATTTGCACAATCTGGCATAGAAATACGATCTTTTATCAAATTAATAATGATTTCATCGCTAACTAAACCACCACTATTCATCACTTTTTTAATTTCTAAACCAAGTGGTGTACCCAATTCAACTGCGGCACGTAGCATATCACCAGTAGAAATTTGTGGAATATCAAAGGCTTCAACGATAAAATGTGCTTGCGTACCTTTCCCCGCACCAGGTGCTCCTAATAGCAATATTTTCATAAAAATACTCCGTTATAAGTAATACGGCTATTATGCACTTTTCTAATGTAAATTAGCAAGAATCACAAACCGTTTGTCTCTAATTTTTACCGTATAACAGCATTTTTTTTAAATAAAGGCTTTACATTTACCATCGTTTAGGGTTAAAACAAAAAAATGACTTTTATAAACTTAATTAAACTTATGTAAATTAATTTTGCTTTGCAAAATAAATTTTTCCATTAGTTTCACAATGTTAGAGGAATTAAATAATGAAAGTAGGTTTTGTCGGTTGGCGTGGCATGGTAGGTTCTGTGTTAATGCAACGCATGCAGGAAGAAAACGATTTTGCACACATTAAAGACGCTGTGTTTTTTACCACTTCCAATGTGGGCGGAGCGGCTCCTGATATGGGGCAGGCGGACAAAGTGTTGCATGACGCAAACAATATTGCCGAGTTATCCGCTTGCGATATAGTGGTTACTTGTCAAGGCGGCGATTACACCAAAGCGGTGTATCCCAAAATTCGCGAAAGCGGCTGGACTGGCTTCTGGATTGACGCGGCAAGTGCCTTGCGTATGCAAGATGACGCGATTATCGTGTTAGACCCTGTTAATCGCAATGTGATTGATAACGCTTTGAATAATGGCGTAAAAAACTTTGTGGGCGGCAACTGCACGGTGTCGTTGATGTTAATGGCATTAGGCGGCTTGTTCCAAAACGACTTGGTTGAATGGGCAACTTCGATGACTTACCAAGCCGCA
>JAFZMY010000104.1 GCA_017553165.1 Neisseriaceae bacterium | reverse complement strand
TGACAAACCTGTACTCATAAACAATCCTGTTCATCAATTCATAAGGAGTTTCTTTATGTCAAACAAACGCCAAGAAATTTTGGACTGGTTAGAGAAAAACCGCCGTCCTGAAATTCGTATTCAATTCAAAAAAGCAGAACAACCTTTGAGCGTGGGAGCAAGCAAAATCGGCGGTTGCCCTGATGTGCCAGCAGGTTTTGTATGGCCACGCGTTAAAGGCGGCGGTAACTTCGAGCCACGAGATTATGAAGTATCGCCAGAACTACAAAATTTGGGCGAACTATTTTCGTCCCAGTTCCAAGCCCAAACTTTTGAAGAATTTCGTGCCAAGGAATTGGCGATAATGTTGGAATCACGCCGAATTCAAGACCCAAATTATCAAATGCCACAAGGCGAAGCCTTGCAACGCTTTGAAGAAAATTGCAAACAGGCTTGGCAAGGGGTTCAATTTGCTCAACAGTTGCAGCAGTTGTATGACGATGTCGGCGAAGAAGATGAGCAGGAAGAAGATGATGAATTGGAAGAAGAAAACGAACGCGAAAATATGTTGCGTCCTTTGGCTTTTATGGCTCAATTCAATTTGTCTGAACTATCTGATTTAGATAAAGAAAATTTACTGCCCAAATCAGGGCATTTGCTGTTTTTCTATGATTATGAAAGTGGCGATTGGGGCGAAAATCAACAATGTGCCAAAGTGTTTTATTTTCCGCACCAAACACCATTAACACAAATGCCCCTGCCTGATGATATGGACGAATATAGCCGTATTCCTGAATTGAAACTGTCGTTTCAGGCAGGTTCAAATGTGCAAGACCAAGCCCGTACGGAAGAAATTTTTGATAATTTACATGATGAGTTAGATTACGATGATGATATAGACAGAATATGGGGCGAAGGTCGAGAAGGTTGCACAACCAAATTATTGGGTTATGCCGATTGTGTGCAAAATTCAATGGAAGAAGAATGTGCTTTGCGTGCAAACGGTTTAGATTGGGACGATTATAGCAATAAACCAGAAGTCAAAGCCCAAGTGGATAAAGAAAAAGATGACTGGATTTTGCTGTTTCAGTTAGACACAATTTATTGGGGCGATGATTTTAGTGAAGAAGATGAACAAGCTGCACTCGAACAAGCCGCCACATTGCAGAACAAAATAGTCAGCGGTTTTGAAAATGCAATGCGTGAGTTTAAAGAAAATAAAGATAAATCGTCCATTCTTTCATCAATCAGCAATATATTCGGCGGTAAAAACAATGATGCTGATGAAGAAGATGAGTTAGACTATTATGATGATGGTGAAATGAACGAACTCATGTTCGGCGATGGCGGTACGCTGTATTTTTGGATACGCAAACAAGACTTGGCGGCAGGGCGGTTTGATAAGGTGATTTTTATATCACAGTGTCATTAGTGATGAACAAAAAAGCGTTTGCAACTGAAAAGCAAACGCTTTTTTTTAGGCAGAGATGATTAAAGATACTCCTGCAAAACTTGTCATTCGTAAATTTCACTTTTGTGAAAATAATAATATTAACATATTGTTTTAAAAATATTATTCGCTTACGATTGCGAATGACGAGTTTTACAGGAGTTTTTTATAAATTTACGGATTAAATTCCTCCTTGTGCTTTAAGTTTTTGACTTTGTTGTAATTTATTAAGTGCAGATAAATATGCTTTGGCACTTGCTGCAATAATATCTGTATCAGCACCTTGACCATTTACAATGCGTCCATCTTTATCAAGTCTTACCGTTACCTCGCCTTGACTTTCAGTGCCAGCAGTAACTGCATTTACTGAATATAGCAATAATTGAGCATCGCTGTTTACAACTGATTCAATAGCTTTAAAAGCAGCATCTACCGGTCCTGAGCCATGACTTTCGGCACGTTGTTCAATGCCATTCATTGTGAAAACAATTTCTACATATGGCATTTCTCCGGTTTCGGTATTACATTTAAGAGATAGATATTTATAAGATTCTGCACTTCTACCTGATAATTCATCAGAAACCAAAGCGTGTAAATCTTCATCAAATATTTCTCGTTTTTTATCTGCCAATTCTTTAAAACGAGCGAAGGCAGCATTAAGAGATTCTTCGCTTTCTAATAAAATACCTAATTCATTTAATTTAGTACGAAAAGCGTTACGACCAGATAATTTTCCCAAGCTTAAACGATTGGTGGACCAACCTACTGATTCAGCAGACATAATTTCATATGTTTCGCGACATTTTAAAACACCATCTTGATGAATACCTGATTCATGAGCAAAGGCATTTGCACCAACAATTGCTTTATTAGGTTGTACTGGATAACCTGTAATTGTGGAAACTAATTTAGATGTAGGAACAATTTGCGTAGTATCAATATTAGTTTCTAAACCAAATATATCATGACGAGTTTTTAATGCCATAACAATTTCTTCTAAACTGGCATTACCAGCACGTTCACCTAACCCATTGATTGTGCATTCAATTTGGCGTGCTCCGCCACGTACAGCAGCTAATGAATTTGCAACTGCTAAACCTAAATCATTATGACAATGTGCAGACCAAATAACTTTATCGGAATCGTTGGTTTTATTAATTAATTCTCGGAAAAATTGT
Organism: Neisseriaceae bacterium; assembly: GCA_017553165.1. Taxonomy (GTDB): domain Bacteria; phylum Pseudomonadota; class Gammaproteobacteria; order Burkholderiales; family Neisseriaceae; genus RGIG9985. The sequence goes on along the minus strand of JAFZMY010000104.1, from coordinate 4,504 downwards.
TCTGTTAATGATGGAATTGAATAACCAACTGTATCTGGAATATTAATAGTTGTAGCACCAACTTTAATTACTTCGCTACAAATTTCAGATAGAAAATTAATATCGGAACGCAGTGCATCTTCACAAGAAAATTCAATATCATCTGTATATTCTCTTGCTAATTTAACTGCAAAAATAGCGGCTTCAATTACTTTATCTGGCGACATTTTTAATTTATGAGCCATGTGAATTGGGCTGGTAGCAATAAAAGTGTGAATACGTTTATGATTTGCTTGTGAAATTGCTTCACCTGCACGGCGTACATCATTTTCGGTAGCACGAGCCAGAGAGCAAACAGTGGAATTTTTAATTACTTGTGCAATATCTGAAATTGCCGAAAAATCTCCTGGACTGGCAGCGGCAAATCCTGCTTCGATAATATTTACACCTAATTTTTCCAATTGACGTGCAATACGAATTTTTTCTTCGTGATTCATTGATGCACCAGGTGATTGCTCGCCATCACGTAGGGTTGTGTCGAAAATTACAACTTGTTTTGAATTATTCATTTTGTCAGTCTCCGCAAGATTATTGTTAATTAAACCGTTTATATCCAAAAACCAACCTTGTTTTTGTGCTATTTCTGATAATTTTTGAAGCTGATTCAAAGGTATAGAGCATCTACTTTTCCATTTATAAATAGCAGCAGTAGAAAGAGTTTGTTGAGGGAAGTGCTGTTGCCAAGTTTTGGACAAAGCTTGTACTCCGCCGAAACGTTCGAGTATTGTGTCAATATTAAGATTAGGTTTGGACATATTGTCTATAAAAAGTTAAATTTGAGTATGTTTATTATAAATATTTTGTTTTTCGTATGTCAAATATTATTTTTTGGACATTTTGTATAAATCAAATGGGGGTTAGAGATTCCTGCAAAACTCATCATTATGAGAGACTCCTGCAAAACTCGTCATTGAAGAATTTCACGCAGTGAAATGAAAAATCCAACTTGTTATTTTATAAAGATTTTTAGCTTCGCTGAAACTTCGTTTTCGCAAATTCAAAGAAATCCCTGCAAAACCTAATTTTTGAAAAAGAAACGCCGTAGGGTGGACTTACCAGCCCACCAACCGCCCGATAGGTCTGAATAAAAAGTTGTTAAAATACAGTGGATTAACTACTATGGTGTTTTTGTGGGCTGGGAAGCACACCCTACGGCAGGATTAAATTTTTGTTTCAGTAATGGTTTTGCAGGAGTTTCTCAAAGTCTGAAACCTTTGTAAAACTCATCATTTTGAGTTGAGTATAGCGAAACGAAGAATCTCAATTAATTGTTTTATAAAGATTCTTCTCATTCGCTTGCAAATGACGAGTAAAATAAAAGTAGGTTTTGCAAAGGTTTCAGTCTGCCGGAAATATTATCAAAAAGCTTTCCGGCAGACTTTTAAGTTTAAAAAATGATGTATATATTAATTTACAACTGTGCTTTATAAGCTTTATCTGCTTCTATAAAACGTTCTACTACTGCCTGTTTTGGTTCGTCTAATAATGATACTACAATCGCTATAATACCGCATGCTACAAAGCCTGGTACGATTTCGTACAATGGTGTGCCGAGACTTTTCCATGCTACCACTGTAATTGCACCTACCACCATGCCACATAAAGCTCCTTTGGCGGTTAGGCGTTTCCACAATACGGATAACAACACAATAGGACCAAATGCAGCACCAAATCCGCCCCAAGCATAATTTACTAATTTCATTACGCTGTTATTAGGGTCGGCAGCTAAAATAATTGCCACAATCGCTACTGCCAAAACCATTAAACGTCCAACCCAAACAAGTTCTTTTTGTTCGGCATTAGGACGTAAAAATCCTTTGTAAAAATCTTCGGTAATAGCTGATGAACATACTAATAATTGGCAACTTAATGTACTCATAATCGCCGCTAAAATTGCAGATAACAGCACGCCGGCAATCCATGGATTGAATAATAATTTAGCAAAAACAATAAAAATGCGTTCTGGATTTTCGCTTAATACGCCTGCCATTTCTGGGTTTTTGGTAAAGTAAGCAATCCCAACATAGCCAATAGCACAAGTGCCAGCCAAGCACAAAATCATCCAGATAATGCTAAAACGGCGTGCTTTTTATAATTGCAGCAATGTTTTCAGCTGCCATAAATCTGGCCAAAATATGTGGCTGACCAAAATAACCCAAACCCCATGCTGCAGCACTGATAATACCTATTAGAGAAGTTCCTGTTAATAAGCTATTGTATTTAATGCTATTTTGTTCTACGGCTAATTGAATGGCGGCAGAAGCTTCGTTAAATCCACCCACGCCCACAATTACCATAATCGGCGTTAAAATCAAGGCGAAAAACATTAAAGATGCTTGAATGGTGTCTGTCCAACTGACTGCCAAAAAGCCACCGATAAAGGTGTAGGCAATAGTTGCTCCTGCACCTAACCACATGGCTTGGGTGTAGGTTAAACCGAACAAGTTTTCAAACAATCTTGCTCCTGCCACAATGCCCGATGAGCAATAAATGGTGAAGAAAAATAAGATAATTGCGGCAGAAATGACTTTCAACGCTTTTTCATATTCGCCAAAACGGTGTGCAAAATATTCCGGCAGTGTTAAAGCGTTGTTATTGTATTCGGTATGTGTCCGCAAACGTCCAGCCACAAACAGCCAGTTTAAATATGCTCCAATGGTTAAGCCAATAGCAATCCAAATTTCGCATAAACCTGCGGCGTAAACTGCACCAGGCAAGCCCATTAGCAACCAGCCAGACATATCAGATGCACCGGCTGACATACCTGTTACAAAACCACCTAATCGTCTGCCACCTAAAATATAATCGCCAAAATTGTGCGTAGCATAATAAGCGGCAATACCAATTAGTAATACGGTGATTAAATATACCGCAAAGGTTACAAACATCGGATTAAAATTACCCATGACATTTTCCCTTTTTAAAATTAGCAATAAAGGGCTGATTCTATCATAATGAAACTACTGCTAAACTTTGTTTTAGTTTATGCAGTAGCTTGCAGAAACTGTGGCTTGATGACGTTGTCATCTTCTTTTAGAACTCTCTTCAAAACTCGTCATTGATGAATTTCACGCAGTGAAATGCTCTGCCGTAAAGTTAAAACAGTCTTCCGGAAAAGTCTGCCGGAAAAACAGTATGCCGGAAAAATATATAGTTTATAATCACTACCCTTTTAAAATTTTTAAGCTATGAGTTAAAAAATGGAATCAGCAGTACATTTAAATATAGGTACGCCTTTGTTTTATATGGTTTTTTCATTGATGGTTGTTGTAATGCTATCAATTGATGCCTTGTTATTAAAGCATCATGGAGTACATACGGTGCGTTTTAAGGAGGCGTTGTTATGGAGTTTATTATGGGTTTTTGTGTCTGCTATTTTTGCGACTTGGCTTTATTTTGCTTTGGCAAATAATGAAATGTATGGCGTAGCAATTGCCAAGGAAAAGGTAATGGAATTTGCCACCGCCTATTTATTAGAAAAATCGCTATCTATTGATAATATTTTTGTGTTTTTAATGATTTTTTCTTATTTTAATACTCCATCTGAATACCAACATCGAGTTTTATTATTTGGAGTTTTAGGTGCGATAGTATTTCGTCTGATTGTGATTTTATTAGGCGTGATTTTGGTACAAAAATTCTCATGGATTTTATATATTTTTGGTGTATTTTTAGTATTTTCTGCTATCAAAATGATGTTGCCAGAAAAGGAAGAAGATAAAGATTTAAGCCGTAATCCGTTATTGCGATTTTTTCGCAGAATATTTCCATTAAGTGAAAATTTTAATCAAGAATATTTTTTTACAAAAGAGAATGGAAAACTTTTATTAACTCCGCTATTTTTAGTGTTATTAATGATAGAAAGTAGCGATATTATTTTTGCCGTAGATAGCATTCCGGCAGTGTTTTCAGTATCCAATGATCCGTTTATTATTATTACATCTAATATCTTTGCAATTTTAGGCTTACGTGCAATGTATTTTTTATTAGCAAATGCCGCAGACCGTTTTGTATTTTTGCAATATGGCTTGGCATTTGTATTATTTTTTATTGGCATTAAGATGTTGATTGTACATTGGATTCAAATTCCAATTGCTGTTTCATTATCGGTTGTTTTTGGTGCAATTGGTGCATCAGTAATGATTTCATTAAAACATGAAAAAAAAGTTCAAAACAACACATAACACTGTAATTTATCTGTATAATTTAGAATTTTGTTATTGCTTAAAATTATTAAAATTTTAAGCAATAGTTGTTGTAATTATTTACGAATTTCTTTCTATTATTTTGAATAGTAAAGAAATTTCGTTTTAGGAAGTAATACAAAAATGGCACTAATCTTAAACACAGTAAGCAAAGACGCTTCTTCATCTAATCTTGGCGTACGTCAAGGAGCTAATCTTAAAATCAAAGCTCAAGCAGGTGATAAATATCACTTGATTGACGATGCAACCGGTAAAAATCC
>JAFZMY010000103.1 GCA_017553165.1 Neisseriaceae bacterium | reverse complement strand
TTCAAAACCGCACTCGAAAGCGGAAAGTTTTTCGTCAGAAGGACGCTGCGGACCCAAAATATAGCCCAAAAATAACAGAACAGCACCCGCCACAATGCCCACTAAAATGAACACCAACACGGGTAGGTAGTTTGCCAACATAATCTGTATGTTCCTTGTGTGTCGCGGCTTTGCAACCGCTTTTGTTTATGCTTAAAAATTGCAAAGTGAATTTGCTAAACTAATAGATTATAACACATATAACTTTTAATAGCACTATAAAAAAATCTAATAAAAACCGCATGGTTACAATAATCACACAATTTACAAGTGATTTTATAGCTCATAAAAATGCAAAATTATAACAATCACCCAACATAGGTTGTTTGTTTTTATCAATGGATTTAGTTTTATTAAAAGTACTACAAAAATTTATGACATACTGGAAAATTCTATATAGTCTGCCGGAAAAGCTTTTATAAGTCTGAAACCTTTGCAAAACCTACTTTTATTTTATTCATCATTCTGAACGAATGAGAAGAATCTTTATAAAACAATTAATTGAGATTCTTCGTTTCGCCATGCTCAACTCAAAATGACGGATTTTGCAAAGGTTTCAGTCTGCCAGAAAATATTAAAAGAAACTCCTGCAAAACTGGTATATGTGAGTGCAACTCGAGGCGTAGTAGCACAAAAAACAAATACATAACAAATAGTTAGGCAAGTTTTCGAGCAACTTAAACGTGCGAAATGTGCCACAGATACCAGTTTTGCAGGAGTTTCTAAAATTAAACCTTTCCGGCAGACTATATCTTTACAAACTGATTATAAAAATTATCCTCGTGGGTGATGTGTTTGCACGATATTTTTTAGGCGTTCATTAGCAACATGAGTATAGATTTGTGTAGTGCTAATATCTGCGTGTCCTAACAGCATTTGCACCACACGCAAATCTGCACCATGATTTACCAAATGCGTTGCAAAGGCATGTCGCAAACCATGTGGTGTTAGTTGATTAATTCCAACCATATTGGCATAACGTTTTACTATCATCCATGCCAATTGGCGACTGATACGACAACTTTTTTGACTAACAAAAACATCATCACATACAGCATTTTTAATTAGATAAGGACGAGAATCACACAAATAACGCGATAACACTTCAACAGCATTCTCGCCTAACGGCACTAAACGTTCTTTGTTGCCCTTTCCTACCGTACGCAAAACTCCTATGTTTAAGTCTATTTCAGACAAAGTAAGCGAAACAGCTTCACTAACACGCAAACCTGTGGCATACATTAATTCCAACAATGCTCCATCACGCAAACCATGAACTGTTTCATAATCAGGAGCATTCAGTAATGCTTCTACCTGTTGCTCACTGATTATTTGAGGAATATGTTGCTTTTTTTTAGGCTGACGTAAATGCAAGCTTGGGTCTTTCTCAATATGCTTATAACTCAACAACCATACATAAAAACGTCTTACACAAGACAATGCTCTCGCTTGTGAAGATGATTTTTCATTTTCATCAAATATGGCTTTTGAAAGTTCTATTTCATTTGCATCTGACCAATTTCTCCCCATTTCTTCCAATCTGCTTTTAATTTTCTGCAAATCACGCCGGTATGCCATCAAGGTATTATTGGATAAACGATCCATCAACCACAGATGGTCCAAGAAAGAATCTATCAATTCATTGGTATTCATAATAAATAATATACATAAAAACAATAAGTTAAATAATAATATTTTGCAAATTATCGTCATTCTACAAGTGATAATGAATACTATTTTTGAAACTCCTGCAAAACATAGTAGATGTGAGACTCTTGAAATATTACTAAATAATCCCTATATCACCTACTCATTTGTAAAATTTTATTTAATATATCCATTAACCATCGTAAAATATACATATTACTTGATTACAATAGGCGGTACATCAAAATGATTAGAAAAAAATCTTCATCTAACACACAACTTCCCACCCTACCTTTACGCGATGCGGTGGTGTATCCGGGCATGGTTATTCCTCTTTTTGTTGGTCGTGAGAAATCAATCAAGGCATTGGAGCACGCATCGCAAACAGATAGTCAAATTTTTCTGATAACTCAAAAAAATGCAGATGATGAAGAAATTGATATTGAAAACTTATACAGCATCGGCACCACTGCTAATGTCTTACAAATGTTCCGCCTACCGGACGGTTCTGTAAAAGTATTAATCGAAGGTGATTCTCGTGCTAATGTTTTAGGTTGGGATTTATCAGAAGATTTCTTCGTTGCTGATGTAGAAATAATCCAAGAAAACAATCTATCCGATGTCAATGAAGAAGCATTGCGACGTACTATTGTAGAAGAATTTAGTCGTTTTTCCCAAGTGAATAAACGTATTCCTAATGAAATAATCAACAGCATCAGCGAAATCGATAATTTAAGTGTATTGTTGGATACCATTGCCGCACAACTTCAGCTTAAACTGCCAGAAAGACAAAACATATTAGAAACAATTGATGTACATGCTCGCTGTGCTTTGGTTTTGAATCATTTAGAAAATGAAATCGATATTTCCTTGATGGAAAAGAAAATTCGCGGTCAAGTTAAACGTCAAATCGACAAAAATCAACGCGAATACTATCTAAACGAACAGGTAAAAGCCATTCACAAAGAATTAGGTGAAGAAAACGAACGTGCCGAATTAGATAAATTAGAAGAACAAATTAAAGAAGCCAAAATGAGCAAAGAGGCAGAAGAAAAAGCCCTTTCTGAATTTAAAAAGCTCAAAATGATGCCCCCCATGTCGGCTGAATCCACCGTAGTGCGTAATTACATTGACACGCTAATCGATTTGCCTTGGAATAAATCTGACGCTGTAAACAAGGACATCATCAAAGCACAAGAAATTTTAGATGCCGACCATTATGGCTTGGAAAAAATTAAAGAACGCATCGTAGAATATCTTGCCGTACAAAAACGCGTAGATAAATTAAAAAGTCCAATTTTGTGTTTGGTAGGACCACCAGGCGTTGGTAAAACTTCATTAGGACAATCGATTGCCAAAGCAACAGGTCGCAAATATGTACGCATGTCTTTGGGTGGAGTGCGTGATGAAAGCGAAATTCGTGGACATCGCCGCACTTATATTGGCTCTATGCCAGGTAAAATCTTGCAAAACATCACCAAAGTTGGCGTGAATAACCCTCTATTCCTACTCGATGAAGTGGATAAATTAGGTCAAGACTTTCGTGGCGACCCTGCCAGTGCATTATTAGAAGTGTTAGACCCTGAACAAAACAATGCCTTCAATGACCATTACGCCGAAGTAGATTACGACCTATCCAATGTTATGTTTGTGGCAACTGCGAATACTCTTAATATTCCACCTGCCCTATTGGATAGAATGGAGATTATTCGTTTATCAGGTTACACCGAAGATGAAAAGGTAAATATTGCAACACAATATTTAATTCCTAAACAAATGGAAAAAAACGGCTTACGTTCTGATGAAATAGAAATCACTCAAGATGCTGTACGTAGCATTATTCGTTACTACACACGTGAAGCCGGAGTACGTTCTTTGGATAGAGAAATTGCCAAACTATGCCGCAAGGTAGTTTGTCAAAATGAAAGTCTGCCGGAAAACATTCCAACTGAATATGTGTCTATTGATTCGCACAATATCAACTCATTTTTAGGCGTTGAACGTTTCGATTTTGGCAAAGCAGAAAAAGAAAACCGCATCGGACAAGTAACCGGATTAGCATGGACAGAAGTTGGTGGGGAATTACTCACCATCGAAGCTGTTGCTCTCAAGGGTAAAGGCAATATCATTCGCACTGGCAAATTAGGCGATGTAATGCAAGAATCAATCACTGCAGCATTAAGCGTAGTACGTTCTCGTGCAATATCAGTTGGAATTGCACCTGATTTTTACGAAAAATTAGATATGCACGTCCATGTTCCAGAGGGTGCAACTCCTAAAGATGGACCGTCTGCCGGAATTGCTATGACATTGGCTATGATTTCGTCATTAACTAATATTCCAGTACGTTCAGACGTTGCAATGACCGGCGAAATCACCTTGCGTGGAGAAATTCTCCCAATTGGTGGCTTGAAAGAAAAATTGTTAGCAGCACTACGTGGTGGAATTAAGCATGTTCTTATCCCCAAAGACAACATGAAAGATTTGGCAGAAATTCCTAAAAATGTAACTAAACATTTGGAAGTTCACCCTGTGAAATGGATTGACGAAGTAATATCATTTGCATTGGAAAGACAGCCTACCCCTTGGCAAGACGAACAAATTTCCGATGGCAATTTGCAAACAATAAAAGATAGCAATATCAATCCAATAATTGGAAACGCCACCAAACATTAACAATTTGTTTTAATTAAATAAAAACTTTTCCGGCAGACTCTTTTATATTTATTAATAACACTGCCGGAAAAGTTTTTTTATCATTCAAATCGTGGGATAATCAATAGCGTTTTTATTCATCAAATATTCAACATAAGGCATGTGTTTATGGATAACCTTTTTTATCAACAAGATGTTATTTCAATTGCGGAATTTTCACGAGAGCAGTTAGAATTATTAGTTAGTACTGCTATTAAATTAAAACATTCCTCCAATCACAATTTTTTACAAAATCGCCTGATTGCCAGCTGTTTTTTTGAACCATCGACTCGTACACGTCAATCTTTTGAAACAGCAATTCAACGTTTAGGAGGACGCGTCATTGGATTTTCAGATGCAGCCAATACCAGTGTCAAAAAAGGCGAAACTTTGGCAGATACAGCACGCATTTTAAGTTCTTACGCAGACGCAATTGTAATGCGTCATCACAAAGACGGTGCAGCACGCTTGGTTAGTCAATTTTCATCAGTACCAGTTATCAACGCAGGCGATGGCACTAACCAACACCCATCACAAACGCTATTAGATTTAGTAACCATATACGAAACACAAGGACGCTTGGAAAACTTAAAAATAGCATTGGTTGGCGATTTAAAATACGGACGTACCGTTCATTCATTAGCACAAGCTATGACTCATTTTGATTGTGAATTTTACTTTGTCTCGCCACCATCTTTATCAATGCCAGATTATATTTGCGATGAATTAGACGAAGCACGCATCAAATACACCGTTTTACCGACCATAGAAGAAGCTATTGAAATAGTTGATATTCTTTATATGACCAGAGTTCAACGCGAACGCTTTGATGAACAAGAATTTTTAAAAATACAAGGCAAATTCAACCTAAACGCGTCCATGTTGCACAATGCCAAAAAAAATCTACGCATTTTGCACCCATTACCACGTGTAGATGAAATTGCACCAGACGTTGATAAAACTCCATACGCCTATTATTTTGAACAAGCGAAAAATGGAGTTTATGCAAGAGAAGCTATTTTATCTTTGGTATTAAATGAAAAAGTATTCTAATCAATAGGAGACATGTTAATGGAAAAGCTTACCATGACCGTTGAAGCCATCAAAAATGGCACAGTTATTGACCATATTCCCGCAGGACAAGGCTTAAATATTCTCCGCCATTTTCGTTTAGATGAAGCAGGAAATAGGATTACCGTTGGATTTAATTTAAGCGGTAGCAAGAACAAACGCAAAGACCTAATCAAAATCGAAGATGTACTCTTTAATGATGAAGAAGCTTCACGCATTGCCCTATTTGCACCGGAAGTTACGGTAAACGTGATTGAAAACTTTAAAGTAGTAAAAAAAATCAACCCACAATTACCAACAACAATTCAAGGTATTTTCAAATGTCCAAACAACAATTGTGCATCTCATGGCGAACCAGTAGAAGGCACATTTTTTGTAAAAAATAATGATGGCACAACTCGCCTAAAATGTTTTTATTGCGAAAAAAGTTATCCAATGGACTGGGTGATGTCTTATCGTAATTAATAATTTAAATTTAAGTCTGCCGGAAAGAAAATCTCGCAAAAAACAGGTATTTGTCAGTGGTTTAGTAAAACATCAGATACTTTTCCGGCAGACTTTTAACTTATTGAAAAACAATAATATTTAATCAATATAATCATATAATTTTACTTATAAATATGATATAATGAATGCGTTTAACCAAGTGGAATTTTTGTACAATGCAGAAATATCATTTTTTACCTGAAATCTCGGCTGATTTCCGCAATCAACTGATTAACAGTATTGGTTCGTGGAAGTTGGAAGGTTTAGAACCTGATGCACAAATGGTGTTAGACGCACAATTAGTAGCATTAGGACAAAAAACTGCCGAAGATGTCATCAAAGAAGCCTTAACACGAGTATAAACATGCAGTTAGATAAATACTCTAACCTTGACCCATATACCAATAAAGACGGCGTTCTCAAAAATAAACTCAATATCACAGACGAAAAAATCTTGGAAAAAAAAGAGCGAAACATCACTTGGTTTCGCTCAATTGAGTTAAATCAAAAACCAATTAACGGCAAATTCGATCTCAACCATTTACAAAAAATACACTACCACCTTTTCCAAGATATTTACTCATGGGCTGGCAAAATTCGCACGGTGGATATTAGCAAAGGTGAAAGTCGTTTCTGTTCGCATCGTTTTATTCAATCATATTGCCAAAAAATAGCTAATGAATTGAAAAAACAAAATTTTTTATCAAATTTATCTTGTCAAGAATTTTGTCATCAAGCAGCTTATTTTTTAGGAGAATACAATGCTGTACACCCATTTCGCGAGGGTAATGGTCGTACAATCCGCTATATGATTGAGCAACTTGCCAACCAAAACAACTACACTATTCACTGGGAAAATATGACCAAAGATGAAATGATTCACGCCTCCGAAATTTCAACTATACAAGGCGATAATTCGCTATTAGAACAGATGTTAATTGAAAATATTGAAATAAAAAACACTGCCGGAAAAGCTTTTTAAATACCTTTCCGGCAGACTTTTTTATAGATTGAAACCTTTGCAAAACTGTTAGATGTGAGCAGATTTCAAAGTTGTAGTAGCACAGCAAACGAAGACATAACAAAGTATAAAGGCTTGTCGCTGAAAAGCAATGCAAACGTACGAAAAGTGCAAAAAGATGCTAATTTTGCAAAGGTTTCAGATTTTATTTACTTTGATTTTTCACAATCTGCAAACCAGCCGCTACCAAACCACCAACATCAGCAATATTGGCAGGCATAATCATGGTATTACCTTCTTTGGCAAGTTTAGCAAAGGCTTCTACATATTGTTCTGCCACTTTCAAATTAACTGCTTCAATACCACCAGGTTGTTTCACTGCATCAGCCACCATGTGAATCGCATCTGATGTGGCTTTTGCCACTAAACGTAAAGCTTCAGCTTCACCTTCGGCACGGTTAATTTGGGCAGTTTTTTCGCCTGATGATTGATTAACCAAAGCTTGTGCTTCACCTTGTGATTTTTGAATAGCAGCTTCTCTCTCACCGCTTGCCAAGTTGATTTGCTCTTGTTTCACACCTTCTGATTGGGCAATACGAGCACGTTTTTCACGTTCGGCAGTAATTTGAGCCTGCATCGCATGTAAAATAGCTTGTGGTGGTACTAAATCTTTGATTTCATAACGCAAAACTTTCACGCCCCACGACACCGCCGCTTCGTCCAAAGCAGAAACCACCGCACGGTTAATATCGTCTCGTTCTTCAAAAGTTTTGTCCAATTCCATGCGACCAATCACCGAACGCAATGTAGTTTGAGCCAACTGGGTAATGGCTAAAACATAATTACTCGAACCATAAGACGCTAATTTGGGGTCGGTTACTTGAAAATAAATGATGCCATCAACGGTCAATTGTGTATTATCACGGGTGATACACACTTGGCTGGGAACATCTAACGGAATTTCTTTTAGCGTATGGCGATACGCCACTTTGTCCATAATCGGCACCAACCAACGCAAACCAGGATTCAAGGTTTTGTAATAACGTCCCCAACGCTCCACAATATACGCTTCTTGTTGCGGAACAACCTTAAAGGTTTGAAAGCCAATAACAACAATAACTGCTAAAAATATTAACGGAATAATCGCACCATTCATAATTGATAACTCCTTTTAACGATAAAATTAGTAAAAATACCCACTGATTGTATGAAAATTAAAATACATTTTCAATTATCACTTATTGCTGTTAAGCATTATTTTCCAATTTTTCCAATGATTGACTTAAATTGAGTTTTTTCGTTCATCAATCACCAATCAACCATTTGCCGTTTTTCTTCACCGAAACATTTGCAAAATTAGTAGATGTGAGCAGATTTCAAAGTTGTAGTAGCACAGCAAAACAAAGACATAACAAGTAGAAAGGCTTGTCGTTGAAAAACAACGCAAACGTACGAAATGTGCCACAGATACTAATTTTGCAAAGGTTTCAGACTATACTATAATCTCATCTCTTCAAAATTATTATATAAGTTAAATGTTTAATTTTTCATCATCATTACCCATTAAAGAAATTGCAGAGGGTGAGGCAATCGCATGGAAACATATCATTATCCGCCCTACTGGCTTGGGTGTAGGAATGTTTGCGGTTAGTGCTGCTGCGTGGATTTTGGCATTAAATTATTCGGTGAATTTAGCCTATGGTTTATCGTTTTGGATTTTAAGTTTTTCGATTTGGGCAATGTTGCAAGCGATTTTGCAGTTATACGGTACAACTTTATTACGTACTGAAACCGCAGAATGTTTTAACGGAGAAAATGCTAATTTAACCATTACAATTAAGGGAAATAATCTACGTCGACGCCGTTTGTATTTACGTTTTATCAATCCGCTTGATATGGAAAACTTGCCTGCTATGCAGCTTTTACATACCAATGATGATAAAAATAGTAGCGTAAATTTAAGTTTCCCAACTACTCGCCGTGGCATTGTTCGAGTGCCAGTTTTGCAAATTTACACTCATGCTCCATTTTCTTTGTTGTCTGTGTATACATTTTTGCAAACTGATTGGAAAGTAACCGTCTTCCCTACTCCGATTAATCATAAATTTGTTTTATCTAATCATGAAAAAGGTAATGATGAAGATGGCAAAATTACTAAAAGCGGACGTGATGATGTTGCCTTTTTATCGGAATATCAGATAAGTGAACCCATCAAACAAATCGCTTGGAAACAATACGCTAAAAGCAATAAATTATTGAGTAAGCAAATGGAAGAAGAGCATAGTGTCTCTTCTAATATTATTTCATATAGAGATTATCCTGACGTGCCTTCTCATGATGAATTAGCTTCATATATGTGTTTTCGCGTTTTATCTGCGGAAAAAGATAGACGTTCTTATATTTTGGAATTGCCATACGATTATATTCTTCCGCAAAATGGACAACGTAACAAGGCATTAACTGCTTTGAGTATTTTCTAAAAATTATTTAAGACACAAAAAATTTCCGGCAGACTTTTAGATAATCTGATTAGAAGTCTGCCGGAAACGTTATTAATAACAACAATTACCAAACAGGTTCCGTCCTAAACCATTTAACATATAAATCTCGATAAGTACCATCGCGAATAACTTTTTGCAGACCGCTATTTAATTTTTGTTGTAAGTCTTCTCGATTTTTCTTAATGCCAAAGGCAAAAGTATTGCGTTGGGTATCTAAATAAATAACTCTCAATCGCATATTATCTTGTTTGGAATAGTATGAAGCTATTGGTGCGTCCATAACTGCCGCATCAACACTGCCGGAAGATACTGCACGTGCCACTTGAAACTGTGTATCAAAAGTTTGAGTAAGAACAGATTTATTACTTGATAAAAACGATGAGGAAGTTGTATCTTTGGCAACTGCCACAGTTTTATCAGATAGATTATCCAATGACAAAATCGTGCTATTTTCTTCTCGCACTAATAGTGCCTGATTAAAATAAGCGTATGGTTGGGTAAAGTCCATGTTTTGAGAATTTTTACTATTAACCACGATGCCGCCGCCAATAATATCAATTTCGCCATTTTCTAACATATTCAACAACATTTTTTGCGGACGAATAACACCTTTAACCGTAAATCCTTCTTGGACAGCAATCGCTTTGAGCAATTCAAATTCAAAACCTTCCACTGCATTACCATTGGCATTATGGGCAGCTAACGGCATTACGGATTCAGATGCAAAAATATAAAAATTGCGGTTACTCGTAGGTTGAGAATTGGCATTATCTTCATAAGATACGCTTTGTTCGGTATTGCTTTTTTGTTCATTAGAACTTGTATCGCCATCTTTCGAACATGCAAACAATAATGGCAACAGCAAAACAAAAATATACTTTTTATAACAATTCATTTTAATCACCTACAAAAATAGCTTTATGTCCAATGTTTAATTTTATTATCTCTTTCTTTTTCTATCAAAAAAAATTGATAGTAATAAATGAGACTCTTCACTACACACATTACCTAATACCGCAGTATGCTGATTTAATTTGCGATTGGCAAATAAATTACCCACACTACCTGCCATACCACTTTTATTTTCCGGCAGTGCAAAAATCAAACGATTAATTCTGGCATTAATGATAGCACCAGCACACATTGCACATGGTTCTAAACTAACATACAAATCACAATCATCAAGATGATAACGTCCTAATTTTTGTGCTGCCAAATTTATAGCGTTAATTTCCGCATGTGAGCTAACTTTACTTTCTATAAGACACTTATTGTGTGCTAACGAAATTATTTCATCATTTTTCACCACTACTGCCCCAACTGGAATTTCTCCTATATCAAGAGCTTCTTTGGCAAGAGACAAGGCTTGTCGCATAAAATAATTCATTCTTTCCATAGTGGGAAAAGTTTTCACAGGAGGGTGATTTTTTAATTCAGTATTTAATTGTAGTTTGCGTTTATCATCTATTTCTTGCAAAGATACTCCACGACTAAACGCATCTAAACGCCATAGAACAGAACGCGTAAGCGTTAATCCTCTCGCCTTTAATTGTAAAAAAACAGATACCGCACCTATTTTAGCAAGGTCTTCTTGGCTATAAATTCCCAAAGAATGCAAAACATTAAGCACTTGTGGTGCTAAAAAAGTATTTTGTGTATCAAAGGTATTCATACTTGTTTTAATTTGAATTGATGTAGTTTATGCAGCATTAATTGTATACATTCAAATAGTCTGCCGGAAAAATATTTTTAGCATTTTATATCAAATAATCTGCCAATATAGCCATTATTAAGCATAAAATGCTTAAAATAATAAATATTCTTATTTTTATACTAAAAATCATATATATCACCCTTGCAATTTAAGTATAAAAGCATTACCCTTGCCAATCTTTGATTTTTTAAAACTTTTTAAATTGGACATTAAATAGTATGAATGCAATTCTTCACAATACTGATGACACACGCATCAGAGAAATTAAGGAATTACTACCTCCTATCGCACATTTGTATGAATTACCAGTAAGCGAAAAAGCATCAGAAACTGTACATGCTGCAAGAAATGAAATAGCCGATATTATTCATGCAAAAGACAATCGTTTGGTAGTAATCGTTGGACCTTGCTCAATTCATGACCCCAAAGCTGCCATAGAATACTCTTCGCGTTTAGAACCATTACGCCGCCGTTATGCAGATGAATTGGCAATTGTTATGCGAGTTTATTTTGAAAAACCTCGCACCACAGTAGGTTGGAAAGGTTTGATTAACGACCCACATTTAGACGGTTCTTACGATATAAACGCAGGTTTGCGTTTAGCAAGACGCTTATTGTTAGAAATAAACAATATGGGTATGCCTGCTTCTACCGAATTTTTGGATATGATTACTCCGCAATACTATGCCGATTTAATCAGCTGGGGTGCAATTGGTGCACGTACCACTGAAAGCCAAGTACATAGAGAATTAGCATCTGGTTTATCATGTCCAGTTGGTTTCAAAAATGGTACCGATGGTAATCTGAAAATTGCTATTGATGCAATTGGTGCAGCTATTCACCCACATCACTTTTTATCTGTTACCAAAGCTGGTCATTCAGCGATTGTTGCCACCGAAGGTAATCCAGATTGTCATGTTATTTTGCGTGGTGGCAAAGAGCCTAATTATTCTGCTGAACACGTTAAAAATGCAGTGGAACAGTTAAACAAAGCTGGTTTCACAGGACATAGAGTGATGATTGATTTGAGTCATGCTAATAGTCGCAAGGATTTCAGTCGTCAACCAGAAGTTGCAGAAGATGTGGCACAACAAATCGAACAAGGCGAACAAAATATCATGGGGGTAATGATTGAAAGCAATATAGTCGAAGGTCGCCAAGATAAACCTGTTGTATATGGACAAAGTATTACTGATGCTTGTATTGGTTGGGGAACAACTGAACAAGTGTTAGAACGTCTATCACAAGCTGTTAAAAAACGTAAAGTTTAATATTATTAATAAATTAAATGTATTAATTAAGTAACAAGTCTGCCGGAAAAATACTTTCCGGCAGACTTTTTTAGAAACTCCTGCAAAACTGGTAGATGTGGGCAGATTTCAAAGTTGCAGTAGCACAGCAAACAATGACATAACAGAAACCCCTGCAAACCCCTATCAGAAACAAAAATTTAATCCTGCCGTAAGGTGGACTTCCCAGTCAACCATAACGCCGTAGGCGTTAATCTATTGTATTTTAACAACTTTTTATTCCGCCATATCGGGAGGTTTGGTGGGCAAGGATGCCCACCCTACGGCGTTTCTTTTTCAAAAATTAGGTTTTGCAGGGGTTTCTTTTATTCAGCCCTATCGGGCGGTTGATGGCTGGGAAGCTCACCCTACGGCGTTTCTTTTTCAAAAATTAGGTTTTGCAGGGGTTTCTTTCTGTGTGGGTTTTTGCAGGAGTTTCTGTTTGCAAGCAACGCAAACGTACGAAATATGCAACAGATGCCAGTTTTGCATGGGTTTCTTTTGGTTTATTTGAGATTATTGTATGTAGAATTTACTTGATAAATTACAAAGTTTAGTGTATAGTTATGGTCATGTTGTGAAGACAGCATTGTTTGAACAACATATTGTTTCTTCTCATTTTTTCTCCTTTGTATAGAGTATATTAAGCCCTTTTTATAAGGGCTTTTTTTTTCATACTTTCAAACACTTAAATATTCTTCTCGATTCGGTAACCAACGCATCAGATGAGTTTGAATATATGGTGAATTTTCTCTAATCATTTGTGTAGCATAATCACGTGCAGATTCTAATAAATGTAAATCTTCTTGCAAATTGGCAAAACGTAATAGCGGTACTCCGCTTTGTCTTGCTCCTAAAAACTCACCAGGCCCACGTAAATTTAAGTCTTGCCTTGCAATTTCAAAACCATCTGTATTTTCGTAAATTATTTTAAGACGTGCTTTGGCAATTTCACTTAAAGGTTCGGCAAACATCAATACACAAGTGCTTTTACCACTACCGCGTCCGACACGCCCTCGTAATTGATGAAGTTGTGATAATCCCATGCGTTCTGCATGTTCTATCACCATTAAAACAGCATTGGGAACATCAACTCCAACTTCTATTACCGTAGTTGCAACTAATATTGATAGACTGCCGGAAACAAATTTACTCATTACTTCGGCTTTTTCTGCCGCTTTCATTCTGCCGTGAACTAACCCTATGGATAATTCTGGAAATGTTTGCTGTAATGTATCAAAGGTTTCAGTAGCAGTTTTTAACTGCAAGGTTTCAGATTCTTCAATTAAAGGGCAAACCCAATACGCTTGCCTTCCTTGTGCCACAATTTTGCGTACATAATTTTCCACATCATTACGACGTACGCTATTGATTAGTCGTGTTGTGATTGGTGTTCTATTAGGCGGCAGAGAATCGATTACAGATACATCTAAATCTGCAAAAAAACTCATTGCCAAAGTACGTGGAATCGGCGTTGCTGACATCATTAATTGATGAATGCTTTGACCTTTATTTTTTAATGCTAAACGTTGAGCCACACCAAAACGATGTTGTTCATCGACAATAGCCAAACCTAAACGTTCAAATACCACATCATCTTGAAATAGAGCATGCGTGCCAACGATAAAGCGTGCTTCACCATTAGATATTGCTTGTTTAATTTGTTCTTTTTCTTTCTTTTTAAGACTGCCACAAAGATGTAATACCGAAATATTCAACGGTTTTAACCATTGTGAAAGTTTATTGTAATGCTGTTCTGCCAAAATTTCAGTAGGTGCCATCATGGCTACTTGAAATCCAGCTTCTAACGCAGTTAATCCAGCCAAAGTCGCTACAATTGTCTTGCCTGAACCAACATCTCCTTGCAAAAGACGGTGCATAGGGTGAGATTGTTTCATATCGTTTTTAATTTCACGATAACATTTTTCTTGTGCAGAAGTTAGCGAAAACGGCAATTGATTTAACAATTGATTGCACAAAGAAGCATCACCACTTAAAGGAATGGCAGAAGATGCAACTCTCATTTTCCGTGCTAACTGCATGGATAATTGTTGAGCTAACAGTTCATCAAATTTTAACCTTTGCCACGCAGGAAATGAGCCGTTATTTAATTGTGATTGCGAATATTCAGGAGGCGGAGCATGCAATATACGTACTGCATCGGCAAATGATGGTAAGTTTAGTTTATTTATAATTGTTTCCGGCAGACTATCTTGTAAATCTATTTGTTCTAATGCAGTTGCAATTATTCTGCGTAAAGTACTTTGATTTAATCCTGATACGGTAGGATAAATTGGAGTCAAGGTTTCGGATAAGGATTTTTTTTCGGCATCATAAATTTTGGGATGTATCATTTCCATACCCCAAAATCCAGCTCTAACCTCACCTACTACATGAACCTTTTTGCCAACCTCCAATTGCTTTTGCTGACTTGGATAAAAATGGATAAAACGCAAAAATAAAACATGACCACCATCATCTTCAAGTCGCACAACTAATTGACGGCGATGGCGTATTATTACCTCTTGATGTTTAACTTCCCCTGCCACCATACACTGTTCTCCAATTCGAATATCTGCCATTGGAGTTAAATGAGTTTCGTCTTCGTAACGCAAGGGCAAGTGCAATACTAAATCCCACGCTGTTTTCAAATTAAGTTTTGCTAACTTCTCTGCCATCGTGGGGGATATTTTTAATAATTCACGTTCTTGTTCATTTATCATCGTTTAATTTATGAAAATTTACCTTAAAACTTCCATGTAAATATCATACATTTCCTGATTAAAACAAGACATTATTACTTTTATTTCATAATTAGGATTGTCATTAAACCATTTTTGAATAGTATCAATC
This sequence comes from Neisseriaceae bacterium, assembly GCA_017553165.1. Classification (GTDB taxonomy): domain Bacteria; phylum Pseudomonadota; class Gammaproteobacteria; order Burkholderiales; family Neisseriaceae; genus RGIG9985. The sequence continues at coordinate 2,453 of JAFZMY010000103.1, read as the reverse complement.
GCAATTCTTGCGGCATCTTGTTTAGGATAACCATAGACCCCAGTTGAAATTGCTGGGAATGCAATACTGCAAATATTATTTTCTCGTGCTATATCAAGAGAGTTTTGATAGCAATTTGCCAAATCAACAGCATCACTTGCCACACCACTATATATAGGACCTACGGTGTGAATTACATAATGTGCGTTTAAATTGTAACCTTTGGTAATTTTAGCTTCACCTGTTTGGCAACCATTTAATTTTTTGCATTCTTCCAAAAGTAAATGCCCTGCCGCACGATGAATTGCACCATCTACTCCACCACCACCTAACAAAGTTTTGTTTGCCGCATTTACAATTGCGTCAACATCTAATCTGGTAATATCACCAATATCAAATGTAATTTTTTGATTCATAATAAATATTCTTTAATTTGTCAGCGATGAAAATAGTGAAAAATAATCAGGAAAAGTTTTATTAACACATTTAGGGTCGTTAATAATCACCGGCACTCCTAATAGACTTACCAAAGAAAAACACATTGCCATACGATGATCATCATAGGTATCAATTGCAATATCTGCATTTAATTGTTCTGGTGGGGTGATGCGAATATAATCTTCACCATTTTCTACGGTCGCACCTAATTTGCGTAATTCACAAGTCATAGCGTCAATGCGGTCGGTTTCTTTAACACGCCAGCTTGCTATATTGCGAATCGATGATGTGCCATCTGCCGCTAATGCAACAATTGCCAAAGTCATAGCCGCATCTGGAATATGATTGGCATCAATATCAAATACTGGAATTTTGCGACTATCAGGAGGACTAATTGTAACGCAACAATTGCCCCACTCTATTTTTGCCCCTAATTGTTCCATAATTTCAACAAAGGCAATATCACCTTGAATACTGCGATTATCAACTCCTTCAACTGTAATAGGTGCATTGCCTAATAAACCCATAGCAAAAAAGTAAGATGCACCAGAAGCGTCTCCTTCAACATTAAATGTTGCAGGGGCAGTGTATACAGAGTTTTCCGGCAGACTAAATGAACGATAGTTGTGATTTTCAATTGTTATGCCAAAACGTTTGATTAGGTTTAAGGTAATATCGATATAGGGCTTGGAGATTAATTCCCCTTCTACGTTAATGGTATACGCTTGTTTTGTAAGTGGCAAAGCCATTAGCAATGCACTTAAAAATTGACTGGATACATCGCCTCGTACTGATAGAGTTCGCTGTGAATTATCTTGGAAAGCTTCAATTTGTAATGGCGGATAACCATCATTTTGTAAATATTTAATATTTGCTCCAACTTGACGCAAAGCATCGACTAAATCGCCAATCGGTCGCTCGTGCATACGTGCAACCCCTGATAATTGATAACTTCCATTCATCAAGGCTAAAACCGCAGTTAACGGGCGAAAAGCTGTGCCAGCATTGCCTAAAAATAATTGGGCATAGTCTGCCGGAAAGCGTCCTCCACAACCTTGTACGGTTATTTCATCAACAGCATGTTCTATCATAGACACGCCTAATAAAGATAATGCTTCACGCATACGGCGAGTGTCATCTGAATCTAATAAACGTTTAATACGACAAGTACTATTAGATAACGCCGATAATAACAATGTACGATTGCTAATACTTTTCGAACCTGGTAGAGAAATTGTTCCGCTATGAGTTTGTTTGGGTGCAAGGTGCAATGATTCGTTCATATTTATCATTTAATGCTGGTCGGAGTGAAAGGATTCGAACCTTCGACCCCCTCGTCCCGAACGAGGTGCGCTACCAGACTGCGCTACACTCCGACAATTAATTGAAGTGGCACTCCCACGGGGATTCGAACCCCGGTTGCCGCCGTGAAAGGGCGATGTCCTAGGCCTCTAGACGATGGGAGCAACAGATAAATCTTAACAAAAAGACCGCACAATTTACGCTTTTATCATGTTATTGTCAAGGTATTAGACTCTACTAACTGATTGAAACCCATAAAAAAATTAACAATACACTTATTAAACAAGCAATTATATTCTTCATTTTTCTGCTACAAATTTACGAATAACAAGTTTTGCAGAAATATCAAAAAGTTAATCCTGCAGTAGAGTTGACACCCATGCCCACCAAACAGTCAGATATATCGAAAAATCGTTCAAATTCAATAAAATAAATATAGAAAACTTGGTAAAACAAGACCCTGCATACGACAGGATTATAGTTTATTTAAGTATTGTTTTGCAGATGTTTCTAATAACAATATAATATTGGAATAATTATTTAATTTTCCGGCAGACTATTTAATTAAATAAGTCTGCCGGAAATAATATTTATTTAAGATTAACCAATAATAATTCCAGTTTGCACTAAAATATCATTTTCATCATTATTAATAATACTCATACTATTATGACGATATATGTCATACGAAACACCATCTTCTAATATGGAATTAATTCGTTCCCAGCCATTAG
>JAFZMY010000016.1 GCA_017553165.1 Neisseriaceae bacterium | reverse complement strand
TGATTGAATAGTGAATTTATCATTTAATCCTTCATTTTCAATAACACTTGCAATTTGAGCTATCGCTTTATGTAAATCTTTTCTGCCGGTATACCCTTCCGGATTATCCATATCATCATAAGACATAATATGCCATGTATTACTATTAGGATTGCCTTTTAATTCTTTATACCCTTTAACTCCCAACATACGAGCCATTGAATTTAAGATATTTTCCAATGCATCTCCTTCTGCTAATCCTTGTGCAGTTACCGTTTTGGAATATTTATTACCAATAATTTTTTTGTAAAGATAATTATATACTACAGGTTGTGCAAAATTTTCAATTCCAGATAAAACTTCAAGACTTGTAACCCCTGTTTTATTAGTAGCTAATGCCAAAATTTGATTAAATTCATCGGTTTTGTCTTTAAATGAACTATCTAATTGTTCAAACAAAGATTGAACAGACAAAGAATCCACTATTAGCACTAAACTATGGGTATCACCAAAATCATTGTATTCAATATCCTCATATAGATTAACCCCTAAATCTTTAATAACCCTGCCAATGGTTTTTGTACCACGCAATATAGGCTGATCTTCAATTTTGACATCAATCGCAGAACCATAATGATATTGCGATACCGCTGTCATACTCGGAGCGGTTTCAGCTTTGATATTGTATAAATTATTAAAGTTTGGATTTTCAGTATCAACAGGTTTGATGTCATTTTCAATCATGGAAATAATAGTGCCACCAACTCTTGTATCGGTTACATAATCTTTTGTTGTTAAAACAACAGCCATTTGATAATCAAATGTTAATGCTTCAATATAACCAATCTGTGGTTTATTCGGCTCTTTACCATTAGAAAATGTCATACTTTGAATGCGTTGATATTCTTGTGCAATTTGCAAAATTCTTTCGATTGCTGTTTCGATATTATTTAGTCCTTTTTGAACATTTATATCGTAATTCATTCCGGCAATAATTGATTGCAATTCTTTATATGCTGTATTTACTGCTTGATAATATTCTGAAATATCTTCCTTTTTAGCATTTTCCTGATATGCAGTATCTAAATAATTTCTGATTTTTTGATAAATATCATTAAGTGTAATGCCATTATTCAATGCACCAGTAAATTTATCATTTGCACCGTGTTCTCTATAATCGCTAAAACGAGTAATCAAATCTTGCAATTCTTTATCAGTAGTTATTTCATCACCACCAACAGAACCCACACCTGCACCGTTAAATGTAAAGGTGTTTTTAATCAAATTATCATTTTGGTGCAAAATATGAAATGCGGTCGCCAAATGACCACCGAGGCTGTAACCTGTTACGGTGATTTGTTGGTTATAGGTGCCGTCTTCATTTTTTAATTTCAAATCTGTTGCCAATGTATTAAACCATTGTTCCATATCCGAAATCTGACCAAACGCCCAACCTTTATCAGCAATTTCATGCGTGTTGGTTGCAATATTATCGTGAATGTAATCTTCGATAAATTCAGTACTTCTAAATGA